>JAEYOU010000629.1 GCA_023411405.1 Pseudomonadota bacterium
GCCCGGGGGCGCACCCGCCTCGCCCTCGTGTTCCCCCCGGTGACGGCGGCGGTGGAGCGCTGGCAGCGGCGCCACGCGCCCGCGCACCCCTGGCCCGAGGTCGCGGCCGGCCTCGCGCGCGACGCCCACGACGCCGGGTTCCAGATCCTCGACTTCACGGGCGCGTACCCCTCGACCACGGCGTTCTTCGAGGACGTCTACCACCTGAACGGCCGCGGCGCGGCCGCGTTCACGCCGGCGCTGCTCGAGGCGCTGGCTGCGCCTGCGCCGTGCAGGCCCGCCGCGTTCGAGGGATCGGAACCGCTCCCAAGCCCGTGACTTCGGCGAGGCCGGACGCAAGAACGGCGGACCCCGGAGGGCCCGCCGTTCGGTCCTACTCCGCAGCTTCCCGAGCGCCTACCACCAGTAGAAGCTCGCCCAGGGGTACGAGCCGGCGGTGAAGCTGAACGTGTACGGCGCGCTGCCCGGCAGCGGGAGCCGGCCGCAGGTGACCGCCGTGCCGTTCACGGTGACGGTGCGGCCGTCGATGTTCGAGCAGCCCCAGCCGTTGATGTTCGTGCTCACCGTGAAGCAGACCGCGCCCGTGGTGTTGAAGTTGCCGCTCTGGCCGCCCGACACCGCCCGGCAGGTGGTGCCGGGGTCGGTGCCGCCGCCGGAGAAGGTGGCGGTGACCGACCGCGCCGCGGTCATGGTGACGATGCACGAGCCGGAACCGGTGCAGGCGCCGCCCCAGCCGCTGAACGTCGCGCCGGAAGCCGGCGTCGCCGTCAGCGTGACCGTGGTCCCGCTCTCGTAGCTGGCGCTGCAGGACGAGCCGCAGTTGATGCCCGTGCCGCTCACGGTGCCGTTGCCGGTCCGCGTGACCGTGAGGGGGTACGTGGTCGGGTTCTGGGTGCCGCCACCGGCCACGACGGAGATGCCGGAGATCTTCGGGTTGTCCGGTCCGCCGGCGCGCGTGAAGGCGATGACCACCTGGCCGCTGGAGCTCGCGGTCGTGCTGAACGTCCGGGCCACTGCCCGGTTCGCCCCACCCGCGGTCGCGAAGATGTCGAACGCGCTGAGCACGTTCTGGCCGTTGATGGAGACGTTGAAGGTGCGCTGCCCCGCGGCCGTCCAGTAGCTCTCCGCGAAGTAGAGGGTCACCGTCTGCGCGCTGCCCGCCGTGCGGCCGGTGATCGTGTACGTGAACTCACCGTACCGCTCGGTCTGGAACACGGACTGGGGGGGAACCGTCCCGGAGACCAGCGAGGTGTTGATGGAGCTGGTGGTCGAGTAGGTGCTTCCGCCGGAGAAGTACGCGTCGGCGACGAAGCTCCCCGACGCCGATCCGCCCGCGTTGATGAGAACGTCGCCCGTGGGCGGAGGAGGCTGGGTGCTCCCGTTGAAGGTCGCGGTGACCGACCGCGCCGCCGTCATCGTGAAGACGCAGGAGCCGGTGCCGGAGCAGGCGCCGCTCCAGCCGCCGAAGGTGGAGCCGGAGGCCGGCGCGGCGCTCAGCGTGACGGTGGTCCCGGAGGAGAGGGTCGCCGAGCAGCTCGAGCCGCAGTTGATGCCGCCGGTGTTCGAGGTGACGGTCCCGCCGCCCGTCCCGGACTTCGTGACGGTGAGGGCGTACGTGGTGGGGGAGCTGCCTTCGCTCACCGTGATGTCCGAGCTCCCGCTGCTCTGGTAGCCCTCGGTCGCGAGGACCATGTAGTCGTGCGTGCCGAGGGTGAGGCCCGACCGGCCCCACGCGTCGAAGAAGTTGCCGGTGGTGATGGTACCGCCGGTCCGCTTCACCGTCCGGACGGCCCAGTACTGGTAGAACGTCGCGGTGCCGATGATCGACGGCTGGTTGACCCGCTGCGTCCGGTACAGGTTGTACGTGCCGCCGTCGCTGTTGAGCGTGCCGAGGAGCTGGGCGCCGGAGCTCGGGTTGTACGTGCCGAAGTTCTCGACGACGTAGTACTCGACGAGCGGATTGGTGGTCCAGCCGTACAGGGCCAGGTAGCCGTTGCCGGGCGAGTTGAAGGTGCCGGAGTAGGTCACGACCTTCCGGCTGCCGGTCCGCCAGCCCTTTCCGCCGACCCAGTTGTTGACGTTCGTCCAGCGCGAGGCGTAGCGGCCACCGCCCAGCAGCTCGAACTGCACCGATCCGCCGCCGTCGGTCCAGAACGAGTACCAGAGGCCGTCGGTGCCGGTCTGGCTCGAGGTGAGCGTGATCTTCGCCTGGCCGTCGGTCGCGGCCGGCGCCTCCTCGGGGGCGCCGCAGCCCACGCTCAGGGCCATCGCCGCGATCGCGGCGGCGAGCGTCAAGCGAGCGGTACTTCCAGCAGAGCTCTTCATTGGTCTTCACTCCACGGGGTGAGTGGGTACGATGCGGCCGCCCGGCGGAGCTCGCCGGGTACCGCGCCTGCATTTACGGATTGTCAGTGTACGACGATGACGTTCCGGGAGGGGCGTGTCAAGGGCTCCAAGTGGTCCAGGCTGAATTCTGAAGCGATTCAGAAGGGCAGAGCCGCCCCTCGTTCTGCGATGCCAGGTTTGTACTCCCGCGGCGGGCCCCGGTTGCACGCCGTCGCGGAACGGGTAAGGTCCACGCCATGAAGCGCACGTTCCTGCTGGCCATCGGCGTCCTCGTCGTGTCCGGGCTCGCGTGCGAGCGATCGGGGGGGAAGACCGGCGGAGGGGGCGACCCCGCCGCACAGCTGCTCGTGCACACCGACCGGATGATCGGGATCCTCCGGGCCAACGAGTCGGATCCGGAGAAGGCCACGAGGGAGCTCGCTGCCTACGAGCGGGAGCACGGGGCCGAGCTCGCACGGTTGAAGCAGGCCATGGCGGACTTCATGAAGAAGACCCCCATGAAGGCGGCGGCGGCGGCCTCCGTCTATGGGCGAAAGAGCACGGAGCTCGAGTACCTGACCGCGCAGGCCGCGGCGAGGGTGAAGGCCCGCGACGGCGCCACGCCGTGAGCCTCGCGCGACGAGTCCGCGCCAGGCGCCGCACTATTCGAACGGCGCCAGCAGCGTCGCCGCCGTGAGGAAGCCTGCCTTGGGCAGCACGACCGACACCTTCCAGAGGTTCCCCTTGCCGTAGGGGCCGAAGCTCCCGAACCAGCGGAACTCGGTACCGTACCATTGCTCGCTCTGGCCCCCCAGCGGGATCCCCAGGGCGCCGCTCCCGCGCTCGACGAGCTGGCAGGACTGGACCAGGTGATCGACCGCCGCCTGGCGGTACCAGGGGTCGCCGGTCCAGCTCGAGACATCGGCCAGCGCCGGCGCGGCGACAGTGTCCCAGTTCTGCAGGTGGCGGTTGCGCACCGAGGCGGGCGCGGTGGCGAAGGTGGACACGTCATGGGCGCGGCAGATCGTGCCCGGCGGGAAGACCACGTCGAACGTGTACCGCCAGGCGAGGAGATGGTCCGCGCACGCCACCGCGGCGCCGAGGAAGCGCGGCGCCTCGGTCGCCCGGAACAGCTCCGCGTACGCGTCGAGCAGGTCGTAGGCGTCCTCCATGTTGGGGGCGCGGTGCGCATCGTAGGGGCCGCCGAAGAAGCGCTCGGCGTGGACGTGCTGCTCGGCGTAGTAGTCCCCGGCGCGCTCCGCGGCGGCCCGCCACCGGGCGGCGCGCGCCGTGTCTCCCTCCTCGGCGGCGAGGCCCGCGCCCAGCGCCAGCGCGCCGATCCAGCCCGCGGGGGTGGCGCCCTCCCAGTCGAGGATCGCACCGGTCGAGGGGTCGAGCTCGATCGGGAACGCGCCGTCCTCGCGCTGGTCGCGGAGCGCCGCCTCGAGGTTGGACTGGAGCGCGCGCCGCCACGCCGGGCGCGCGCGCCCGGCGGCCGCCTCCCGCCGGAGGAGGCGGGCCAGGAAGAACGCCCCCTCGCACGCGTGCCGCACGTGGAGCCCGGTCGCCTTGCCCCACGCGACGTGCGGATACCACCGCGGGCCCCGCCACGCGCCGTCCCCCCCGCGCAGCTCGGCCCGCAGATCGCCGAAAGGCCGCCAGGACCTCGAGGGGCGGAGCCGCGGCCTCCGGTACTCGGCCATGAAGTAGCCCAGGCGCGAGACACCGGTCCGGCAGACGAAGTCTGCCATCTCCTCCGCCTGCCGGAAGAGCACCGCGTCGGACGTGGCCGCGCCGCGGACGAGCCCTGCCTCCACCGCGGCGAACCCGCCCGACCAGCCGGCGTGGACCTCGCGCTCGTCCACGCGGTGCGAGAACCCGACGCCCGGCTCGAAGTGCGCGTCGCGCATGCACCCGGCGAACAGCCCGGCCGTGCCGGCGATGCGCTCCGCCGCGGACGGCGCACCGGGGCCGAAGCGCCGGGCTCGCCACTCCGTCCTGGCCCGCTCCGCCATGCGCCGCGCTGCGCGGTGGTAGGCCCCGCGCCCTCCAGGCGTGACGAAGTGGTGGATCCGCAGCCGGAGGACCATGCCGGCGGGTGCCTCGACGCGTGGCCGCAGAGGAGCGCGGAGCCGATCGGGCGTCGGATAGGTGTGCGGCTCCTCCTGGCACGGGAAGGTGAACCGGATGGCGCGGCTGCGATCGGGCCCGTGCTTCCAGCCGACCCCGAGCACGTCCCCGTGCCCCTGCGCGATGGGTGGGCCCGCCTCGAGCTCCACGCGATCGTGCTCCAGGAACGCGGCGTGGCCCCAGCGGACGCCGGCCAGGTGGACGCCCGGGCAAGGGGAGGCGTCCGCCCGACTGCTCCAGTCGCGCGCCATGCCGCGCGGATACTCGACACGATCGCTCGTGAGATCGTTGTCGCCGTAGAACAGCCCGGGCACGGTGAGCCAGTCCAGCGGCTCGAGGAGCCGCGGGACGGCGCGCACGTCGAGGAGGAGGCGGGGCGTGTGGGCCCGCGCGCGCAGCACCAGCGTCTGCACGAGCGCGCCGGTGCGAAGGTCCGGCGCGTGGTCGAGCCGGAGGGCGATGCGGCCTCCGTCGTACTCCACGGCCGCGCCGCCGTCCTCGACCGTGAGGCTGCTCACGCTGGCGGGCCGATCCCCGAGCAGGACCCACGCGGCCACCGGGAACCGGAGCTCCACCCCACCGTCGAACCGCCAGGCCAGCTCCCCGCCGTCGATCTGCACGAGCATGAGGGCGAGCCTACTCGTTCGAGCCTGCGGGGTCTCCACGGCGAACCCCCGCCTCCGGCGCCGGCCTCACGTGCACCCCCGCGGACCTTGACCACGATCACCCGGCGGGTGAAGTTCCGCCCCGGGCGGACGCGCCGGTCGCGGGGGCGAGGCGGACGCGCCGAGGAGCTCGATGTCGAACGTGACTCCACCGCTTCGGAGCTCGACGCCCGCCGACGACCGCAGGGTGCGGGCGTTTCTCCAGGCCGCGGGCCTTCCGGCCGACGACGTGGCGAGCGGCGCCCAGGAGTACCTGCTCCTGGAGGAAGGAGACGAGCTCGTGGGAACGATCGGCCTGGAGCGCGTCGGCGCCGACGCGCTGGTCCGATCGCTCGCGGTCGCGGCCAGCCGGCGGGGGCGCGGCATCGCCGTTCGACTCGACGCGGGCGCCGTCGCGCTCGCGCAGGAGCGCGGCGTCGGGACCCTGTACCTGCTCACGACCACCGCGGAGGCGTTCGCGCTGCGGAGGGGGTACGAGCGCGTCCCGCGCTCCGAGGTCCCGCCCGGGATCCTCGCGCTGCCGCAGTTCCGGGCGCTCTGCCCGGCGACCGCCGTGTGCATGCGGCGCCGACTCTCGCCCGCCACGCCATCCGCTGCTCCGGAGCCCGCCGACCCGCGGGACTAGAACGTGCCCGTCCCTGCGCTCCGGCCGGCGCGGCGCATCATGGCGGGCACGACGATCCGGTGAAATGGCTTCACGACGCCGAAGTAGGCGCGGCCGAGGGCGTTGTGGATCCGGACGAGGGTGGAGACGACCCCGCGACGGCGACCGGCGTCCTCGAGGATCCGGACCGAGACGCGAAAGTCCAGGTGCCGGTCGTCGAGGCCGAGCAGGAGCTCCTCCGGCGCCTCCGCCAGGACCGGGAAGACGCCGAGGCGCTCGCCGGTGCGGTTGGCGCGCCGGGCGGCGTGCTCGATGGAGCGGCGCGTGGCGACGAGCCCGAGCGGCGCGACCACGGCATGGCGGATCGCCATGAGCGCAGCGACCCAGGGCGGCGCGGAGGCGAAGACGGCCTCGGCGAGCGCGCGGGCGCTGGTGGCGGGCGGGACCTCGACCGCGTAGGCATCGGAGTAGTCGACCCGAGGGAGGGCGTCCGCGGCGAGGCCGCCGGCGGGGACGGGGACCGAGCTCACGTCAGGGCGGGGCACGCGCGCAGGACATATACCTCCCGTCGTGGCTGGCCCGCGTCACGCCTGGGCCGTGGGCGATGAACCGCTCCGGCCCTGCGGGTCGACGGGAGGCGGCGAACCACAGTCCGGAGCGCCGGGCGACCCCGTCCAGGCCGATCCGGAAGCGTGCGGAGGGACGGAGCTTCGCGCCGATCCCGGGGGAGCGTTGACTGCAACGTTGGAGACTGGCAAACAGCACGCGAACCCCGAGCCCGCCAGGAGGCCGTCATGAGGATCTACACACCCGTCGTCGCGATCGCGACGTGGGCTGCCGTCGCGAGTGGCTGCGGACCGCAGTCGGAGTCGGCCGTCGAGACCGAGACCGCCGTCGCGGCAGCGTTCACCAGCGCCCCGATCGTCGGGGTGCAGTCGAACCGGTGCGTCGACATCAACGGGCGCTCCACCGCCGACGGCGCCCGGGCGCAGCTCTGGGACTGCAACGGCGGCTCCAACCAGTCGTGGACGTACAACGCGAGCAGGCAGCTCGTGGTCTACGGCAACAAGTGCCTGCAGCCCTCGGGCGGAGGGACCAGCAACCTCACCCCGCTGGTGATCGGACCGTGCAACGGCCAGGCGTACCAGCAGTGGAACGTCAACTCCGACAGGACGATCACGAACGTACAGTCCGGCCGCTGCATGGACGCCGAGGGCGCAAGGACGGCCAACGGCACCCGGCTCATCCTGTGGACCTGCGGGACGGGTGACAACCAGAGGTGGACCGTGCCCGGCGGATCGTCGAGGAGGCTGCTCGACTACTTCCAGCCCACCCCCATCGTCAGCCCGCTCACCTCGAACGCCTGGGGCGCGTCGAACGTGCTG
Organism: Pseudomonadota bacterium; assembly: GCA_023411405.1. Lineage (GTDB taxonomy): Bacteria > Myxococcota > Myxococcia > Myxococcales > Anaeromyxobacteraceae > Anaeromyxobacter. The sequence continues at coordinate 7,110 of JAEYOU010000629.1, forward strand.
CCGCGCGACACGTCGAACGGGCTCGAGGACAGGTCCAACAGGCAGTGGTCCTACTGGGACGGGAAGATCATCCGGGGCCCGGACGGCAGGTATCACCTGTTCGGGAGCCGCTGGGCCCAGAGCGGTGGACACTGGGCGTGGTTCGGATCGCAGGCCTTCCACGCCGTGAGCGCGTCCTCGCCGCTGGGGCCGTACGTGGACCAGGGGCTGGCCTTCTCCGACAACGGCGGCAAGGGGCACAACGTGACCGCGGACCGGCTCCCGGACGGCCGCTACGTCCTCCTGGTCAGCGAGACGCGGCCGGCCAGCATCTACCTGTCCAGCTCGCTCGACGGGCCCTGGGTCCTCCAGGGCGCCATCACCATCGACGGCAACGGCTACGGCACCGAGGGCACGCAGTCGAACGTCAGCATGACCGTGCGCCCCGACGGCAGCATCCTCATGGTGTCACGCCACGGCATCATCATGCTCAGCACGACGGGCATCATGGGGCCGTACAGGGTGCAGGGACCGAGCGTCTACCCCAGCATCCCCGGCCGCAACAACGCCAACGCCGAGGATCCGGTCCTCTGGTACAGCGGCGGCAAGTACCACCTCGTCTACAACTACTGGGACAGCCGCGTCGCTTACCACCTGGTGTCGCCCGACGGCATCCGGAACTGGGTGAACGCCGGGGTGGCCTACGACGCCACGACGCCGTTCGTCCGCTACACGAACGGCACCGTCAACACGTGGCGCAAGCTCGAGCGGCCCGGGGTGCTCATCGAGGACGGCCGCGTGACCCACTTCACCTTCGCGGTCATCGACGTCGAGAAGGAGCAGGACCTCGGCAACGACAACCACAACAGCAAGATCATCGTGGTGCCGTTCGACGGCGCGCGCTTCGACGCCGACGGCGGCGGGACGAACTGAGCTGCCCGGGCGCCCGCGACCCAGCGCGGGCGCCCGTCACGAAGCGGGACGCGGAGCGCGCTCGCCTGGCTCCGCGCCGCGGCCCTCGCCCGCAGGCAGGAGCAGGTCCTCGAGGAAGAAGGCCGACAGCTCCGCCCGGCCGGAGAGGCCGGCCTTCCGGTACAGCGCCAGCGCCTGCTGGCGGACCGTCTTCTCCGACGTGCCGCGCACCTCGGCGATGTCCTTGTGCGCCAGGCCCTTGAGGAGCAGGAGGGCGACCTCGCGCTCGGCGGCGGACAACCCCCACCGCTCGAACTGGGCATCGATGGCCGCGCCGAGGCCCCGCAGGAACTCGCCGGCGTCCCGCTTCCACCGCTCGGCCTCCGCGCGTGCGCGGTCGAGATCGCCGATCAGCGCCCGCTCGCGACCCCGGACCACGACGAAGCGCCACCAGGCCACGGCGCCGGCCGTGACCGCGACCGCCATGAGCATCAGCTCGACGGCGGCGTGGAGCCGCACGTCGCGAGAACGCGCGCTGGCCAGGAAGTCGACGCAGAGGAGCGTGGCGATGACGACGAACGCCGTGCCGGCGACCGCGATCGGCCATGGCCTTGCCCGTGCGGCGTCCGTCCGACGCGCCCGCTCCAGGCTGGCAACATTACTGGTCTTTTCCAAGATGAGACATCCGTCCGATGGTGGTCGCCCGGCGGCGGCGACAAGGTTGCCGCGTGCTGCTCGGACTCGCGCCGGCACCACGACAGTACCGGCCCGACGCCGGACCGTCCACGACCTACCGCGAAGGAGATGCCATGAAGACGAACCTCCTGCCGATGCTCCCCCTGCTGGCCCTCCCGCTGGCGCTCCTCACCCCCGGCACCGCGCGCGCACACTGCGACACCCTCGACGGCCCGGTCGTGGCGACGGCCCACACCGCCCTGGAGACGGGTCAGCTCGCCCCTGTCCTGGCCTGGGTGAAGCCGGACGGCGAGCGGGAGATCCGCACGGCCTTCCACAAGGCGATCGAGGCGCGGAAGAAGAACCCCGGCGCCCGCGAGGCGTCGGACCGCCGCTTCCTCGAGACCCTGGTCCGCGTGCACCGGGCAGGGGAAGGGGCCGCCTACAGCGGGCTCAAGGCAGCCGGCGAGGGCGTGACCGCGGCGGTGCGCGCCGCCGACGCGGGCATCGCGAAGGGGGACGGCGCGGCGGTCGAGGCGCTGCTCGCCGATGCCGTCCGCGACGGGCTTCGCCGGCGGTTCGCGGCGCTGAGCGCGCACCGCCCGCCCGC
>JAEYOU010000638.1 GCA_023411405.1 Pseudomonadota bacterium
CTCCTCACCCGGCGCCCCGCGCGGCCGCAGCGAGCGGCGCCCGACGACGTCCAGGGCGCGCGCCACGCCCCACAGCAGGGCCGCGTACGCCGCGCCGAGGATCACGGGTTCGGCGCCGGTCACGCCCGCTCCCCCGTGCTCCCCGCGGCCGTCGCCCCGCTCAGCTCGCTTCGTTCACCACCCGTCACTTCCGTGAACAGCGCGCTCTCCGCGCCGGCGCCGGTCCCCACGGCGCGGGCGTGGCGCACGCCGAGGAAGCAGATCCAGAGCAGCGGGAGGACGCCGCCCGCGATGAACACCACGTCGCCGGGCAGGCGCATCCACTCGATGAACGAGAGGTACTCCGTCGTCAGGAACGTGAGGTCCCGCGCCTCCCAGTACCCGACCGACACCGAGCGCTCGAGCTGGAGGATGCCGATGGGGAACAGCGTCGCGAACACCATCCAGGCGAGCCCGAGGTTCAGGGACCAGAAGGAGAGCTTCGCGAGCCGCTCGGGCCAGCGGTCGGCGGGGACGAGGTAGCGCACCGCGAACATCGCGAGCCCCGCGGCCAGCATCCCGTAGACGCCCATCATCGACGCGTGGCCGTGGTTCGACGTCAGCGCCGTCCCGATCTCGTAGTACGAGACGATCGGCAGGTTGATGAGGAACCCGAAGATCCCGGCGCCGAGGAAGTTCCAGAAGCCGACGGCCACGAGGAAGAGGATCGCCCAGCGGTGCGGGAACGCGGCCTGCGCGCCCGTCGCCGTCCACTGCCTCCGGCCGAGCTGGAGGAAGCTCCAGGCCTCCACCGTCAGGAAGGTGAGGGGGATCACCTCCGCCGCCGAGAAGAAGGCGCCCAGGGCGAGGTGCGAGGCCGGCCCGCCCGAGAAGTAGAGGTGGTGCATGGTCCCGACGACGCCGCCGACCGCGTAGAGGATCATCTCGAGGTAGACGAGCGCGAGCGCCACCCGCTCGCTGACCACCCCGAGCAGCACGAACAGGTACGCGACCATGACGGTCGTGAAGAGCTCGAGGAAGTCCTCGACCCACAGGTGCACCACCCAGAACCGCCAGAACTCGGTGATGCTGAAGTGGCTCCGCGGGTGCGCGAGCAGGCCCACGGCGTAGAAGGCGGGGATGGCGAGCGCGGCGAAGAAGAAGAGCCACGGCATGTTCCCGAACCGCTCGCGCGCGAGGCGCGGCCGGATCGTCCGCCACAGCATCGCCACCCAGAAGAACAGGCCCACCACGAGCAGCACCTGCCAGAGCCGGCCGAGATCGAGGTACTCGAACCCCTGGTTCGCGAGCCAGATGTCGCGCGACCAGCCGTGGATCCCCGCGAGCTCGCCGGCCAGGCTCCCCAGGACGACGACGACCAGGGCGCCGAGGAGCGCCACCGCGAGCCACCGCTGCCCAGCGGGCTCGCGGCCCGCGACCATCGGCGCGATGAAGATCCCCGCCGCGAGGAACGAGGTCGCCACCCAGAAGATCGAGAGCTGCACGTGCCAGGTGCGCATGAGGTTGAACGGCAGGAAGCGCGCGAGGTCGAACCCGAAGAAGTTGGAGAGCTCCGCCCGGTAGTGCTGGGATGCGGCGCCCACCAGCACCTGCACCAGGAACAGCCCCGCCATCACGAGGAAGAACCACGCCGTCGTGCGCTGCGCCGGGGTGAGCGCGACGGTCCCCGGCGCGCGGAACGAGAGCGTCTGACCCTCGCGCCCGTGCCACCCGAGCGAGCGCCACCGGCCGAACGCGCCGAAGAGGAGCCCGATTCCGCCGAGGAGCGCGATGAGCGAGAGCACGCTCCAGACGATCGTCGCGCCCGTGGGGTGGTTCTCGACGCGGGGCTCCGGCGGCCAGTTGTTCGTGTACGTGTACTCCTTGCCCGGGCGTTCGGTGGCCGCCGCCCAGGCGCTCCAGGCGAAGAACGCCGTCAGGTCCTGGAGGTCGGCCGGGTCCGCCAGGATACCCGGGCGCAGGCCCGTCTCCGCGCTCGGCTTCGCGAAGGACGTCCGGAGGTGCTCCTTCACGTGCGCGTACGCGCCCGCCTGCGCGTCGCTCACGACGACCTGCCCGGTCGCCGCGTCGTAGCGGTTGGTCCGGAAGTCCGCGACCGTCTTGGGCCCGCCCGTCGTCTCGGACTCCCCGTAGATGCGGGCGACGTACACGGAGGCTCGGCGAAGGTAGTCGGCGGTGTAGTCGGGCCCGAGGTACCCGCCGTGCCCGAGCACGGAGCCGTACTGCATGAGCCCGCGCTGCAGGAAGAGCTGCTGGCCGTCGAGGATGTCCGCGCGCGTATAGAGGACGCGCCCGTCCTCCGTCACCACGCGCGCCGGGATCGGAGGCGTGTCGGTGTAGGCCTGGTACGCCAGGATCCCCAGGATCGTGAACCCCGTGAGGAACACGATCAGGGCGACCTGGAGCCAGCCCTTCGAGACGAGCAGCGCGCGCTTCTCCGCCATGGGGATCCTCCCGCGGGGTGGACGCGGAGAAGGGGTGCATCACGCTGGGTGATGCAAACCCTTCGTACGGGTGAGGAGCCAGGCGCATCCCGGCGCGCCGGAGCCGCGGCGCCCTTCGCGGGTGCGTGATAGGGTCGGCGCACCGGGGAGACACCGATGGCGGCGCGACACGGACTGAGGCTGGGACTCGTGGGGCTGGCGTGGCCCATCTTCATCGAGCAGGTGACCGCCGGCCTCGTCCTCGCCGCCGACACCTGGTTCCTCTCGCGCATCGGCGACGTGGCCGCGGCCTCGGTCGGGTCGCTCGGCAGCGTGCTCCTGCTGGGCTACTTCATCCTCCCCCAGTTCTCGAGCGCGGGCACCGCGGTCGCGAGCCAGTACATGGGGGCCGGCCGCGACGAGGAGGTCGTCCCGACCTGGATCGGCAACCTCGTCATCAGCGTGGCGCTCGGGCTCGCGCTGTCCATGGCCCTCTTCTGCTGCGCCCCGTACGTCGGGCGGTGGCTCGGCATGGCGCCCGACGAGGCCCGCTACGCCGCGGAGTTCCTGGGCGTCAGCGCGTTCGTCTTCGTGCTCGTCGGCGCGCGCGGCGCGTACGCGTCGGTGCTCGCGTCGCGCACGCTGACGCGCTGGACCATGGCGGTCGGCGTCGTGACCAACGCGCTCAACGTCGCCCTGAACGCGCTGTTCATGAGCGGAGCCTTCGGCCTGCCGCGCCTCGGCGTGCGCGGCGTCGCGCTCGCCTCGCTGCTCGCGTACCTCGTCGGCCTCCTGCTGCTCGTGTACCTCGTCCACCGCCGGCTCGGCGTGAGCTTCCGGATCCCGCGGCTCGCGCCGCGCGTGCGCGCGGTGCTCAAGCCGATCCTCCGGATCGGCGTGCCCGCGGCGCTCGAGCCCTTCAGCTGGGTCATGCAGAGCTTCGTGGTCACCGTCCTCATCATCGGCCTCGGGCTCGAGGCGATGGCCGCGAACACGTACATGCACCGGCTCATCTTCCTGGACATGGCGGTCACCTGGAGCCTCACCGCCGCCGGGCAGATCGTCATGAGCCACCTGCTCGGCGCCGGGCGCCTCGACGCGGTACAGCGCACCTACTGGAAGGTGCTCGCCATCTCCGCCGCGTTCGCGTTCGCGAACATGGCCGTGTTCCTCGCCTTCCACGACGCCGTGTTCGGCCTCTTCACCGCCGACGCCGGCATCAAGCGGCTCGGGTTCTGGCTGCTCGCGATCAGCCTCTTCACCGAGCCCATCCGCGCCGCCAACATCCTCGGCGGCGTCGCGCTCAAGACCGTGGGCGACGGGCGCTTCTCGCTCGTCGTCGGCGTCGCGTTCATGTGGGGCGTCATCCCCGTGATCGTGGCGAGCAACGCGCTCGGCTGGGGCGTCGTCGGGATCTACGGCGTGCTCCTCCTCGACGAGACCGTCCGCGCCGCGATCAACGTCGTCCGGTGGGCGCGGGGGAGCTGGGTGGGGAAGGCGGTGATCTCCGGGGGGACCGCCGCGCCCGCCGCGGCGGCGACGTCCGCGGCTTCATGAACGGCGCCGCCTGGTAAGCTCCTGGGGGAGGTCCACCCGGGCGGGAGATCGCGATGAGCGCCGCAACGTCGACGAAGGGGCCCTGGAAGCACCGCATCCTGGTGAGCCTGCTGACCGTGACCGCCACGGTCCTCCTCTACTGGCTGCTCGGCTTCGCGGTCGGCGACATCGGCAGCGTGCCCGGGCCGGACTGGAGCGAGTACGAGCGCGCGCACCTCGACCCGCAGGTCGTGAAGGAGCAGCAGGACCTGGCGGCGCAGGCGGAGGAGATCCGGCGGCAGATCGACGGCCGGCAGCAGCGCCAGGAGCTGCTCCGCCGGAGCACGGATGCTTCGCGCGAGACGATGAACCAGCTCCTCGAGATGCAGCGGCTGGCCCTCCAGAAGAACGTGAAGCCGTCCGAGGCCGAGCAGGCCGCGCTGGCCGACAGCCAGCAGCTCTTCCTCCAGAACCAGCGCGCGTTCCAGGCCTTGAACGGCGAGGTCGTGGGCCTGTCGGAGCAGGCGGCGCAGGTGCAGGTCCGGATCGCGCGCCAGGCCAAGGTGCTGGAGGAGCGGCGCGCCCCCGTCCGGGCCGAGTTCGAGAAGCTGGCCCGGCGCCACGAGCTCCGGATGGCGGCCCTGAAGCTCGCCTTCCTCCTGCCGCTCCTCGCCGCCGCGGCCTACGCGTTCCTGCGCTGGCGTTCCGGGAGCCTCGCGCCCCTCGTCTACGCCGCGGGCATCGCCGTACTGGCGAAGGTGGCCGAGGTCGTCCACGAGTACTTCCCGAGCCGGTACTTCAAGTACGTGGCGCTGCTCGCCGTGCTCTCGGTCGTGGTCCGGCTGCTCGTCGCGCTCCTGCGCGCCGCCGCCCGACCCGGCCGCGACTGGCTCCTGAAGCGTTTCCGGGAGGCGTACGAGCAGTTCCGCTGCCCCCGGTGCGACTTCCCCGTCCGGCGCGGCCCGCTCCGGTTCCTGCTGCGCACGCGCCGCGGGGTCGTGAACCTCGGCCCGACGCCGGCCGGCGAGGTCGAGCCCGGCCCGTACACCTGCCCCGCGTGCGGGGCGGCCGTGTACGAGGAGTGCAGCGCCTGCCGCGCCGTCCGGCCGTCGCTGCTGCCGTGGTGTGAGCGGTGCGGGGCCGAGAAGACGCTGTCGGCGTGACCGTAGCAGGTCGCCGACGCTATCCTCGGACCCCGTACCACGCCGAGATCATGAACGCCTGGAAGAACCTCACGGGCGCCGCGATCCCGGCGTTGCGGATCAACGCCGCGGTCTCCTCCGGGGAGAGCACGGCGAGCACCTCCGCGAGCTGCTGGGCACCGCCTCGAGCGACTCCGGCGTCCCGCCCATGCACCGCTGGACCGCCTGCCAGTTCCGCAGGATGGCCGGGTACTCGCTCGAGCCCAGGTCGAAGCTGATCTCCGCGTTGACCAGGGTGCCGCCCGCGCGGAGCCGCTCCGTGATGGCTTTGAAGAAGCCGAGCCGCTCCTCGCGCTTCACGAAGTGCGCGACGAGGAAGGCCGTGGCCGCGTCGAACGCGGGCTGCGCCGGCAGGTCCTGGACGTAGCCGTGGAAGAGCTCGCAGCGGTCCGCGATCCCCGCGCGCTCCACGCGCTCGCGGCAGACCTCGAGCATCGAACGTGACGGCTCGACGGCCACGAACGACCACCCGGGGAAGGACCTCGCCAGGAAGAGCACGTCCGCCCCCGTCCCCGCGCCGACGCTCAGGATCCGCGCGCGCGCGGGCAGCTCTTCGAGGACGAGGCTCGTCGCGAAGAACAGGCCCTCGCTGATGGGGGCGAGCTTGCCGTTCCGCTCGTCGTAGCGGCGGGCGTGTTCCGCGGTGAAGAAGTCGGGCGTGTCCTTCGGCATGGCGAGATGGATGGTCGGACGGGTGGCGTCTCGCAAGCTGGAGGCCGAGACAGGGCAGGAGCCCCACGAACACCGAGGCCCCGCCGGCTTGCGCCGTGGGGCCTGCTGAAGTTCGAGCTCTGTTGTGTGTGCCTGGGGGCGGAATCGAACCACCGACACGGGGATTTTCAGGCCTGGTGCGGGAGTGGCCAAGGCCGCGGGAACAGACGAGAACGGGTGCGCGGACCCGGTCGATTGCAGCAGAGTTGAAGCAGTCCTACGCGCCGAACGGGCAACTCGCGCTCCCGTTCAGCGGTAAGTGACCGCAAGCTGCTCACTTCGGGAACAAGTACCTGAGCGGAATACTCAGGTTAAGTAGCTCGTCATCGGACATTCGGTCGATCGCCGAATGCACGATCCGGCGAACACCGCCCAGCGACTTGGCTGGCGCGGTCACGCTCGGCGCTGCGGTCTGTCGAGCGGAGGGCGGGCGGGAACGGCTCATGATGAAGCGCTCCGGCTTTATGCCGTGGTCAACGAACCACTGGCGAGCGCGCGATAGCACATACGAACGGTGAACCGACAACCACTTCGTACTCAGCCCGAACTCCTCCGCGCGTTTCGTGAATTCTCGGAACCAGGACGCGCCTTCCGCGCTACCCGCAAGTGCCTCGCGCACTTGCGCATCTGTCTGCGCGGCCGCGAACTCGCGGGCGACCCGCTGTAGTTCGTCTTGCGGAATTGGAGGGACGCGGACGAAGCGCTCTGGCTCAGCGCTCACCTGAGCGGCGCCTTCCTGTTCCGAGACGAGGCCCAGTGTCTGCAAATCGACGTAGACGGCGGGTGCGTGCTCTGCGACAAGCGCGAGCCACAGATCGTGGTTCACCCACGTGTTCCCGGGCTCGATGCCGGGAAGTGAGCCCTGGTCCTGCTCAACCTGAGCTGGAGCGGGCTTCGCCGCGACGCCGTCTAACGATGGGAGTGACACCTGCGTGTTGGCGGGGTCCTGACGGCGAGTCACACCGCCGTCAACGAAGAACTGGAACACAAAATCCTGCTCGGCGAGCTCGATCGTTCCGAGGTCGGGGTATCTCTTGAGCAGCGCGACGAGCCGCTTGTCCCCAAGGACGCCGGGGTAGAACGCCCGGTCGAAGCTCCTCAAGAGCTTCCCAAGCTTCGCACCCAGGATCCGTCCCTGAGACACTCCGGTGAACTCGCGAGCTCTGACGAGCAGCTTCCTAACTCGTTCGGTGTCCCACGTTGGCTGTGCCATAAAGAAAGAGGCGAGCACTTTCGCGCTCGCCTCTAACACCTCTAAGAAGACACTGTCGACGCTAGTTGCGTCTGTCCGGAGAGACGTCGAGAATAGAGCTCGATCTTGAAGTCTCCGGAGTACGGCTTGGCCGGGGCGAGAACATGCCTCGAATCCCCAGCTGCCGCGCTGTATATAGGCGCCTTCCGGAGGGATCGTCAACCCCTCTACCGATCCGAAGTGCGATGTCAACCACCCCCCTCCTAGTCCTGCCGGGCAACCTCACGCTCGGGTGCTGCCTTGAGGGTTCCGATGCGCTCGAGTGGCCTTGGGCGCAACGAGACGAAACGGTAACCGTCCGATGTCTGGGCACTATTTCTCACGCGGAGCCGATGCCGATCGCGATGCTCGCCGCTTGGGCTGACTACGAGCTAGCCCGGGGCGTCCGCATCGTCGTCGAGGACTCCGTCAAGTCTGAGTACACGTGGAAGTACGGGCTGTTGTCGTCGCTGGCTGGGCGTCCACCGCCTCCAACTGGCCCGAACGCGCGATATCTGCCGCCAACCCGTGTCACGAACGTTGAGGAGCGCCAGTCACTTCTCGCAGAAGTCGGGCCCCGCTTGGGACTTGAGGAGGAGGCCCAGCGCTTGGCGCTGCAGGAGTGCCTCAGCGAGATGCTGCGGAACGTAGATGAGCACGCAGACGCCGAGCGTGGCGGCTTCGTGTGCGCTAGCCACTTCCCGACGCTCGATCGCGTCTCGATCGCGATAGTGGATACCGGCGTCGGTGTGCCCACCACGGTCCGGAACAAGCACGGTCTCGAGTTGTCGGACGACAGAGCCGTCGATGCTGCTCTCACGTTCGGCGTCACGGGTTCGCGCGCGAGGAAGCCGTTTGGGGGATCCGCCGGCACCGTCGATAACGCTGGCGTCGGGCTCTACATGGTGCGAAGCGCCTCGACGCTCGCCGGCGGGCTCTTCTCGATCGTGTCGGCGGGAGCGTTCGCTCGCAGTGACCGCATCGATTCGGTAGCGACTGGTCAGGCACGGTTCCCGTGGACGGGGACGGCGGTCGCCATCACGTTTCGCCCGTCGCGGGCTCGGGCAGCCATCGAGAAGCGCACCGCCCTGCTGCCGAAGGCCGACCGCAAACGCGAGATCGTATCGTGGGGCCCGGGACCTCAGGGCTGCGTCACCGTAACGATTCGCCCCACCGTCAGCCACCTTGCTGAAGACAAGGATGCGGCTCGCCGTGTCAGGGACGAGTTGCTCCTGCCTGAGGTTCGCGCCGGCCGGCCCGTATGCGTCGATCTACGTGAGCCGAGGGTCGCGACTCACACGTTCGTCCACGCCCTGCTGTACGAGGTCATAGGGCAGGCGGGCGCTGATGCTGCGCGGCTGATTCACGTTCACGCGCGGGAGCGGCAGATCAAGGACGTCGTTCGACTCGTCGCTCAGTACGCGCGCGATGACGCTGCTGGTCACCCGGAGACGGACTGAATCACGCGGCTACGCCGTACCGCTCGTAGACGTGCTGGAACACCGCCCCGGACTTGGCCTCGAACAGTTCGCGCGTGTAGGCGGGCGGAAGGCCGTCGTCGAGGGCGTCCTTGATGGCCTCAAGGACTCGCGCGCGGGACTGCGTCGTCTTCTGCCAGTCGACGGTCAGGATGCCCCGGATGCTCGCGAGGAGCTGGCGCGCGACCTTCTTCACTTCGTTCCGCTCGTCGGTCGTGAGGTCGGGGCCGGGGCGAGTGAGGAGGTCGAAGACCACCAGCTCCTCCTCCGTGAGCTGCTCGCGGACATGGCGTGACTCCTCCTCGCTGAGGCTCCGGCTCAGCTCAAGGAGCTCAAGGAAGAGCTGCTCGATCTGCTTCGATCCGACGTTGTACTCGTCGATGAGTGCTTCGAAGCGCTCGCGCAGGTCTACGCGCGTCTCGTTCGCGGCGATGAGCCGGTCGAGCTGGGCGCGAATGGCAGCCTTGAGGCGCTCGAGGTCCAGGTTCTTCGTATCGGACGTCTTGAAGCGCTCGGCGAGCGCCTGGAAGTCGATGCGCGAGAGATCGATCGGCGGCGGCCCGCCCTCGCGCGCCATGTCCGCGCCTTCGATCGACCGGTCGAGCACGGCACCAATCCGCTGAAGCACGTCTCCGAGGTCGGCCTGCTCCGTCGCCGTCTCGGTCCGGATGCGCTCGGCGAGCGCCGCCACGGTCGACATGCGCACCGCGAACTCGGCCGCCGCGCGGTGCGGCTTGATCGCCGCGTATAGGCGGTCGGCGAGCCGCGCGTGCGCGAGGAACGCCTTCCGTCGCTCATCCGGAGCGATGAGGACGTTCGTAGCGTCCGCGACCCGCGTCAGCCGCTCCAAGGCGTCCCGGCTCGCCTCGATCGTGGCGAGGTGGACGCCGGCCGCTGAGCAGAACGCGTCGAGCTCCCCGATCGCGACGCGCAGCTCGTCGACGAGCGCGTCCTTCTCGCGAACCGGCGTCCGGACCCCGGCCGCGGCACCGTAGATCGCGAGCGCCTTCTCGAGCGACTGGAACACGTTCGCGTAGTCCACGATGACGCCGCTGTGCTTGCCCGGGAACACGCGGTTCGCGCGGGCGATGGTCTGCATCAGCGTGTGGTTCCGCATCGGCTTGTCGAGGTACACGGTCGAGCAGCTCGGGGCGTCGAAGCCCGTGAGCCACATCGCGCAGACGAAGACGAGCGACAGCGGGTCGGCCGGGTCCTTGAACTTCTCGTCGAGCGGCGGCTGCGACTCCGCCATGCGCTTGCGGTGCGGGACGATGTCGAGCCCGAGCTTCCGCATTTCCTCAATCTCGTTCTGCCCGGGCGAGACGATGAGGGCCATGTCGACCGAGTCGAGTCGCCGCAGCCGCTCCAAGAGCTCCGAGCGCTCCGGTTCCTGCGCTCGGCCGATCGCCTTCGTGACGCGCGCGCGCTCGGCGTCCCACTCGCGGCGGACCTTGTCGTGCGTCCGCAGAGCGGTCGCCTTGTCGATCGAGACCACCATCGCCTTCCCCTGGAAGCCCCGTCCGAGGAAGTGCTGGACGATGTCCCTGGCGACCGTGTCCAGGCGGTCGTCGCGGGTGATGAGGTGATAGCGCTGGCCCAAGAGCCGCTGCAGCCTGGCCTCGCTCTGCTCGTCCAGGGCAGCATCGTCGATGACCTCGTACAGCTCGTCGTTCAGGTCCGGGTTGGCAAGCCGCAGCTCGGGCGTGCGGTTCTCGTAGAAGAGCGGGACGGTCGCCCCGTCTTCGACGGACTGCTGGAAGTCGTAGATGCTGACGTAGTCGCCGAAGACCTCGCGGGTGCGCTCCTCGCCGGCGATGAGCGGCGTGCCCGTGAACGCGACGAACAGCGCGTTCGGGAGTGCCGCGCGCATGTTCATGGCGAGCTGGTCGTACTGCGACCGGTGCGCCTCGTCGGCCAAGACGATCACGTCGCGGCGGTCGTTCAGGACCTCGGCCGTCTGGAATTTGTGGATGAGGGTGAAGACGTAGCGGTGGTTCTCGCGGAGGAGCTGCCGGAGGTGCGCGCCGCTCGATGCGTGGCACGCGGCCGCGTCCTCAACCGCACCGCAGGCGGCGAAGGTCTTCGCGATCTGGTCGTCCAGCTCGGCGCGGTCGGTGACGACGACGAACGTCCAGTTGCCCGGGACGGTGCGCAGGATCTTCTGTGCGAAGAAGACCATCGAGAAGCTCTTGCCCGAGCCCTGCGTCTGCCAGAAGACACCGGCCCGGCCGTGCCCCGCCTCCCTGGCCTCGAGCGCCTTGCGGATAGCGTTGTTCACGCCGAGGTACTGGTGGTTCTGCGCGAGCACCTTCGTGAGGCCGGTCTTGTGCTCGGCGAGGAGCGAGAAGTTCCGAACCAGTGAGCGTGGGCGCGCTTTCTGATGGCGGTGGGAGCAGGCTTTCCGAGGGACCTCCCGAAGCAGTTCAGGAGCTGATCGATCCCTTCTTTGGCGCCGCCGGTCCCGTGCCCACGGGACCAGAGGGG
>JAEYOU010000665.1 GCA_023411405.1 Pseudomonadota bacterium
CGTTCGGCCCCCGCAGCCGGGCCACCGCCGAGGCGGCGCGCGCCGCCGGGCTCGACGCCTTCCACACCGAGGACCTCGACGCGCTGATCCGCTGGGCCCGCGCCGAGGTCGCCCCCGCCGACGTGCTCCTCGTGAAGGGGAGCCGCGGGATGAAGCTCGAACGCCTCGTCGAGGCCCTGCGCAAGCCCTGAGATGCTCTACCACCTCCTCTACCCCCTGGCCGACCGGTTCGGGCTCTTCAACGTCCTCCGGTACCCGTCGTTCCGGATCGTCGCCGCAGGCCTGACCGCCATGCTCCTGGGCCTGCTCCTCGGGCCCATCTTCATCGAGCGGATGCGCGTCCTGCAGTACGGTCACACCAACGTCCGCGAGGACACCCCGGAGACCCACAAGAAGAAGGCGGGCACGCCGTCGATGGGCGGCGCGCTCATCCTCCTCGCGGTCACCGTCGCCACCCTGCTGTTCGCCGACCTCCGCAACCGCTACGTGTGGGCGGCGCTCCTCGTCACCATCGGCTTCGGCGCGATCGGCTTCGCCGACGACTGGCTCAAGATCTCGAAGCGGAACTCGAAGGGGCTCGCCGGGAAGAAGAAGCTCGTCCTCCAGGCCGCGGTGATCCTGCTCGTCTACTACGGCGTCCTCACCGACTGGCAGCTCCGCACCGACGCGCGGTTCCCCTGGGTCTTCGTGGGGAGCGCCCTCGACCTGCACGTCACCTTCCCGTTCGTCCCCACCCGGCTCTTCCAGCCGGACCTGGGCTGGCTCTACCTCCCGTTCATGGTCGTGTTCGTGGTCGGGACCTCGAACGCGGTCAACCTCACGGACGGCCTGGACGGGCTGGCGATCGGCCCGACCATCGTCGCGGCGATGACGTTCCTCGCGCTGTCGTACGTGGCCGGCGCGACCATCGCCGGCTTCAGCCTCGCCGAGTACCTGCGCATCGCGTACATCCCGGGCGCCGAGGAGCTGGGGGTCCTCTGCTCCGCCATGTTCGGCGCGGGGGTTGCGTTCCTCTGGTACAACACGTACCCGGCGTCCGTCTTCATGGGCGACGTGGGATCGCTCGCGCTCGGCGGCGGGCTGGGCATGCTGGCGGTGCTCACCAAGAACGAGCTCGTGAGCGGGATCCTCCACGGCGTGTTCTGGGCCGAGGCGGTGAGCGTCATCCTCCAGGTCTGGTCGTTCAAGACCACCGGCAAGCGCATCTTCAAGATGGCGCCGATCCACCACCACTACGAGCTCAAGGGCTGGGCGGAGCCGAAGATCATCGTGCGGTTCTGGATCATCTCGGTGATGCTCGCGCTCGTGGCCCTGCTCTCCATCAAGCTGAGGTAGGACCCGTGCACTCCCCCGCCCCCGCCCTGTCGGGCAAGAAGGTCACCGTCGTCGGCCTCGCGAAGAGCGGCCTCGCCGCGGCCCGCCTCTGCCTGCGCGAGGGCGCGGCGGTCACCGTCACCGACGCGCGGACCGAGGAGGCGTTCGGCGGCGCCCTGGCGCCGCTCGTGGAGGCGGGCGCGCGCCGCGCGCTCGGCGGGCACGATCTCGCCGACTTCGAGGGCGCGGACCTCGTCGTGGTCTCGCCCGGCGTGCCGATGGCCCTGCCGGAGCTCCAGGCCGCCCGCCGCAGGGGCGTGCCGGTCTGGGGCGAGATCGAGCTCGGCTGGCGCTTCCTCCCGCCCGGCACGCAGGTGGTCGGCATCACCGGCACGAACGGGAAGTCCACCACCACCGCGCTCACCGGCGCGCTGCTCGGCGCCCACCGGACCACCTTCACCGGCGGCAACCTCGGCACGCCGCTCTGCCAGCACGTGCTCGAGGGGGACCTCCGCGCCGCGGTCGTCCTCGAGCTCTCGTCGTTCCAGCTCGAGGGCGTCGAGCGGTTCCGCGCCCATGTGGCGGCGATCCTCAACGTCACCCCCGATCACCTCGATCGGTACCCGTCGTTCGACGCCTACGCCGCCGCCAAGGGCGCGCTCTTCGCCCCCCAGCAGCCCGGCGACTTCGCCGTCGCCAACGCCCGCGACGAGCGCGCGATGGGCCTCGCCGGCGCCTCACGGGGCGCGCGGATCACCTTCGGGTTCGGCCCGACCGTCGAGGAGGCGGCCCGGTGCCCCGACGGCGATCCCGGCCCCTCGGGGACGCCGATCTCGCTCCGGCGCGCGGGCGGCGGGCGCGAGAGCTACCTCCTCAAGAACGTCGCCCTCCGCGGCCGGCACAACCGCGAGAACGCGATGGCCGCGATCCTCTGCGCGCGCCTCGCGGGCACGCCCGCGGCGGTGGTGCAGGCCGGGCTCGACGCCTTCCCCGGGCTGCCGCACCGGCTGGAGCGGGTGGCGATGGGGCGCGGGGTCGAGTGGGTGAACGACTCCAAGGCGACGAACGTGGACTCGACGTCGGTCGGCCTCGCCGCGTTCCCTCCGGGGCAGCCCCGCGTCGTCCTCATCATGGGCGGGCGCGGCAAGGGCTCCCCGTACGCCCCGCTGCGGTCCCTCTTCTCCGGCCGCGTGAAGGCGCTCCTCACCATCGGCGAGGACGCCCCCGCGGTGGAGCGGGAGCTGGGGGCGCTCGCGCCGACCGAGTCCTGCCACACCCTGACCGGGGCGGCCCAGCGCGCGGCGGCCCTCGCCGGTCCCGGCGACGTGGTGCTGCTCTCGCCCGCCTGCGCGAGTTACGATCAGTTCTCCAGCTACGAGGAGCGCGGCGAGGCGTTCCGGCGCCTCGCGGCGGAGCTGTCGCGATGAAGGATCGGGCGCAGGTCCTTGCGGAGGCCGGCCGGCGGCCGGAGGAGGCCCGCGGCGTCGCAGCCCGGCCGCAGGTCGATCCGCTGCTCCTCGGCCCGATCCTCCTCCTCGTCGCGGTCGGCCTCGTCTTCGTCTACTCCGCGAGCGCGGTCCGGCAGGCGGCGCACGGCGACGAGTACCACAACCTCGCACGCCAGCTCCTGGCGGCCGGCCTGGGGCTCGTGCTCCTGTTCGCCGCCGTGCGGCTCGGCACCGCGCGGCTGGCGCGGCTCGCCTACCCGCTCATGGGCGCGACGGTGATCCTCCTCTTGCTCGTCCCGTTCGTCGGCAAGACCGCGGGCGGCGCGCAGCGCTGGATTCCCCTGGGCCCCCTGCACCTCCAGCCCTCGGAGCTCGCCAAGGTCGCGCTCGTGCTCTACCTCGCCCGCTCGCTGGCGCGGAAGCGGGACAAGGTGCGCCTCTTCTCGATCGGGCTCCTCCCGCACCTCGTCGTGACCGGCGTGGTCGCGGCGCTCTGCCTGCGGCAGAAGGACCTCGGGACAGGCGTGGTCCTCTTCGTCATCCTGCTCGCCATGCTCTTCGTCGCCGGGGCGCGCGTGGTGTACCTGCTCGGCGCCATGGCCGCGGCGCTGCCGGTGCTCTACCACTACGTGCTCGGCGTCGAGTGGCGCCGGAACCGCGTCCTCGCCTTCCTCGACCCCGAGCGCTACAAGGACGAGCGGTTCGGACAGCAGCTCTGGGAGTCACTCACGGTGATCTCGAACGGCGGCTGGTTCGGGCAGGGGCTGGGGCAAGGGCGCACGCGCTTCTTCCACCTGCCCGCGCCCGACACGGACTTCATCGCCGCCTCGATCGCCGAGCAGGTCGGGTTCGTCGGCCTCGCGGTGGTGATCGGGCTGTTCGCGCTCGTGGTCTGGCGCGGGCTGCGCGCGTCGCGCAACGCCGCGGACGCGTTCGGCTGTTACGCCGCGGTCGGCCTGACGACGCTCGTCGGCGGCCAGGCGCTCTTCAACCTCGCGGTGGTCCTGGGGATGGTGCCGACCAAGGGCCTCACCCTCCCCTTCGTCTCGTACGGCGGGAGCTCCCTCCTGACGCTGCTCGGCGGCGCCGGGGTGCTCCTCGCCGTCAGCGCCGAGCGCGGCGGCTTCCTCTCCCGCGCGCCGGGCGCGGTCCGGGTCTCGCGGCACGCTCCCGACGAGCGGTCCAGGGGGCCCGCGGTCGCGCGCCTCGGAACGGCTCGCGCCGAGGAGGCGCCCTGATGCGGGTCCTGATCGCCGGCGGCGGCACCGGGGGCCACGTCTTCCCCGGGATCGCGCTCGCCGAGGAGGTGGTGACGCGCCACCCCGACAACGACGTGGTGTTCGTGGGCACCGCCCGCGGGCTCGAGGCGAAGGTCGTCCCGGAGGCCGGGTTCCCCATCGAGCTCGTGGACGTGCAGGGGATGAAGGGCAAGGGGCTCTGGAAGCTCCTCTGGAGCGCGCTCCTCCTCCCGCGCGCGCTCCTCCAGTCGTGGCGCATCCTCCGGCGCTGGCGGCCGGACATCGTGGTGGGCGTGGGGGGGTACGCGAGCGGCCCGGTGGTGCTCGTCGCGTGGATGATGCGCATCCCCACCGCGGTGCAGGAGCAGAACGCGGTCGCCGGCTTCACCAACCGGATGCTGGGGAAGGTCGTCGACGCGGCGTTCACCGCGTTCCCCGAGGCCGCGCGCCACTTCCGGCGCCAGAAGGTCTTCCAGCTCGGGAACCCCATCCGCCGCAAGCTGATGGAAAACTTCATGCGCCCGCAGGTGGAGCACGATCGCCCGCGGGTGCTCGTGTTCGGCGGCTCGCAGGGCGCGCACGCGCTCAACATGCGCGTGATCGAGTCGCTCCCGCACCTCGCCGACCTGCGCGAGACGATCCGGATCACCCACCAGACCGGCGCCCGCGACCGCGACCAGGTCGAGCGCGGCTACCGCGCCGTCGGGTTCGTGCCCGACGTCCGCGAGTTCATCACCGACATGAGCACCGCGTACGCCGAGGCGGACCTCATCGTCTGCCGCGCCGGAGCGACCACGCTCTCCGAGCTCACCGTCTGCAAGAAGCCGGCGATCCTCATCCCGTTCCCCGCCGCCGCCGACAACCACCAGGTGATGAACGCACGGAGCCTCGTGGACGCCGGGGCGGCGGTGATGATCGAGGAGAAGGACCTCACCGGCGAGCTCCTCGCGCACGAGATCCAGCGCATCCTCGCGAGCGCCGACGTCCGCGAGAACATGGCCCGCTCCGCCGGCCGGCTCGGCAGCCCGCAGGCGGCGAAGGAGATCGCCGACGTCTGCGCCGAGCTCGTCCGGCGGCGCTGGGGCAGCCCGTCGGGCCAGATGGTCGAGCTGGACCGGAAGCCGGTGCGGCCGCCGGATCTGGCGTCGTAGAGGGGACGCTTGGTGTTCCTCGCGCCCGTGCCCGCGCCCGTGCCCGGCTCTTCCCCGGCCACGGGCACGGTCACGGGCACGGCATCCAGTCGATCCACCCATACTCCGAGGTACTGCCCTTGACCCTCTTCCGTTCCCGCCCCGCCAAGATCCACTTCGTCGGCATCGGGGGCATCGGCATGAGCGGCATCGCCGAGGTCCTGCTCAACCTCGGCTATCGCGTCTCCGGCTCCGACCTCAAGCCGTCCGAGACCACCCGGCGCCTGGAGGGGCTGGGCGGCCGGATCGTCTGCGGCCACGCGGCGCAGAACCTCGAGGACGCCGACGTGGTGGTGATCTCCTCCGCCGTGCGCCGCGACAACCCGGAGGTGGTCGAGGCCGGGCGCCGGAAGATCCCGGTCATCCCGCGGGCCGCGATGCTCGCCGAGCTCATGCGCCTGAAGTACGGCGTCGCCATCGCCGGCTCGCACGGCAAGACCACCACCACCTCCCTCGCCGCCCACCTCCTCGCCCACGCCGGCCTGGATCCGACCGCGGTGGTGGGCGGCAAGGTGAACGGCTTCGGCTCCAACGCCAAGCTGGGCAAGGGCGACTACATGGTGGTCGAGGCGGACGAGTCCGACGGGTCGTTCCTCCGCATCCCGCCGACCATCGCCATCGTCACGAACATCGACCCCGAGCACCTCGACCACTGGAAGACGCCAGAGGCGTTGCGCCAGGGGTTCGTGGACTTCGTGAACCGGGTCCCGTTCTACGGGCGCGCCATCCTGTGCATCGACCACCCCACCGTCCAGTCGACGCTGCCCGACATCGAGGCGCGCGTCGCGACGTACGGCGAGAGCCAGACCGCCGACTACCGCGCCGAGGGGATCGACGTCACGGGCCACGCGGTGCGGTTCGACGCGTTCCGGCGCGGCGAGCCGCTCGGCCGCTTCGAGGTGGCGATGGTCGGCCGCCACAACGCGCTCAACGCGCTCGCCGTGATCGCGCTCGGCGACGAGATGGGCATCCCGGCGGACACGACGCGCGCCGCCCTCGCCTCCTTCCAGGGCGTGCAGCGCCGCTTCACGGTGCGTGGCGAGGCCGCCGGCGTGACCGTGGTGGACGACTATGGCCACCACCCCGCCGAGGTCCGCGCCACCCTGCGCGGCGCCCGCGACGCCTTCCGCCGGCGGGTGGTGTGCCTCTTCCAGCCTCACCGGTACTCGCGCACGCGGGACCTCATGCCGGACTTCGCGACCGCCTTCAACGACGCCGACGTGCTGCTCCTCACCGACGTGTACGCGGCCGGCGAGGAGCCCATCGTGGGCGCCGACGCCGCCCACCTCGCGGAGGCGATCCGCGCCTTCGGGCACCGGGACGTGACGCTCGCGCCCCGCGCGGAGCTCGCCCGGACCGCCCGGGAGCGGGTGCGCCCCGGGGATCTCGTGCTCACCCTCGGCGCCGGCGACATCACCCAGGTCGGACCCGAGCTGCTCGAGCTGCTGGGGAGATAGTGTCCCGATCCTGGCGTGACGAGATCGAACGCCGCGTCCGCGGCGAGCTCGTGCGCGACGCGCCGCTCGCGCCGCGCACGGCCATCCGCGTCGGCGGGCCGGCGGACCTCCTCGTCCGCCCCGCCGATCCCGACGCGCTGGGCGCCCTCCTCCGCGCCGTGCGCGAGCTGGGCGTCCCGCTCTCGATCCTGGGCGGCGGCGCCAACACGCTCGCCGCCGACGCGGGCGTGCGCGGGGTCGTCCTCAAGCTCCCGCAGGACTTCCCGGGCGAGGTCGTGGAGGGCGCGCGGATGGTCCTCTCCGCGGGCGCGCCCACCGCGCGCCTCCCCGCGCGGGCTCACGCGCACGGCCTCACCGGCATGGAGTTCATCGCCGGCATCCCCGGGACGCTGGGCGGCGCGACGGCGATGAACGCCGGCACGCGCCTCGGCGAGATGAAGGACGTGCTCGAGCGGGTGGAGCTCGCGACCGCCGAGGGCGCGGGGTGGGTCCCGGCGACGGCGCTCGGCTTCGCGTACCGCACCTGCCGCTTGCCCCCGGGCGCGGTGGTCACCCGGCTCGAGCTCCGGCTCCACGCCGGCGACGTCGCGGCGAGTCAGGCGGCCATGCGCGACGATCGCGAGCAGCGCCGCCGGACGCAGCCGCTCGACCGGCCGACGTTCGGCTCCACGTTCCGGAACCCGCCGGGCGACTTCGCCGGGCGGCTCATCGAGGCCGTGGGCCTCAAGGGGCACCGCGTCGGAAACGCCACGTGGTCGGACGTCCACGCCAACTTCGTCGTGAACCTCGGCGGGGCGACCGCCGCGGACGTCCTCGCCCTCCTCCGGCTCGCCCGGACGCGCGTGCGCGAGCAGCTCGGGATCGCGCTCGAGACCGAGGTGCGGTTCCTGGGCGAGTTTCTTGCAGACGAGCTGGAGGGCCTGAGGCCTGACGCCTGAGGCCCGAAGCCTTCGAGGAGTCGAAATGGCGAAGTGGCGAGGAAAGAAGGTGGCGGTGCTGTACGGCGGGCTCTCCACCGAGCGTGAGGTCTCGCTCAAGACCGGCGCCGCGTGCGCCGAGGGGCTCCGCGCGCGCGGGTACGACGTGGCCCTCGTCGACGTGGACCACGACGTCGCCGCGAAGCTGCGCGCGGAGAAGGTCGACGTCGGCTTCGTGGCCCTGCACGGCCGTTGGGGCGAGGACGGGTGCATCCAGGGGCTGCTCGAGAGCCTGGCCATCCCGTACACGGGCTCGGGCGTGCTCGCCTCCGCCGTGGGCATGGACAAGGTCATGTCCAAGATCCTGTTCCGGACCCTCGGCCTCAAGGTCGTGGACTACGTCGTCTTCCCGCGGGAGCGGGTCCCGACGATCACCGTGGGTGACCTCCCCTTCGGCCTGCCCTGCGTGGTGAAGCCGTCGGGCGAGGGCTCGTCCGTCGGCGTCCACCTGGTCAAGGAGGCGGCCGCGCTGCCCGCGGCCTGCAAGGACGCCGCCTCGTATCAGGGCGAGGTGCTCGTCGAGCGGTACGTGAAGGGCAAGGAGATCCAGGTCGCGGTGCTCGACGGGATGGCCCTCGGCACGATCGAGGTCGTCCCCGCGAACGAGTTCTACGACTACGCCGCGAAGTACACGGCGGGCACGACCCAGTACTTCTACCCGGCGCGCATCTCCGAGGGGCACAAGCGCAAGGTCGAGGAGGCGGCGGTCATCGCGCACCGCGGCCTGGGCTGCGCCGGCGTCACCCGGACCGACTTCATCCTCACGGACGAGGGGATCCCGTACATCCTGGAGACGAACACCCTGCCGGGCATGACCGCGACCTCCATCGTGCCGAAGATCGCCGCCGGTAACGGGATCTCGTTCTCCGAGCTGTGCGAGCGGCTCCTCGAGACCGCGGCCCTGAAGGCCTGAGCGCCCCGGGTTCGCCGGTGCGCGCCCGCCGGCGCGGACCGGCCCTCACGGCCGAAGGCCGAACGGCCCCGGCCCGCGGAATCGTAAGTTCATTGGACCATTTACGCGGGGGGATGGCTCCCCGTGGACCATCGGTCGAACGAAGCGTCTCCTCCGCGGAGGGCGCGCGGCCGCTCCGTGTGCCTCTCCGTTGCCCCAGATGAGGCCTTCGCGCTGGCGGCTCTGTCCTTGCGGACCCCTGTGCACCATGCAACCCTACCGGCGCCTTGAATGAAG
Organism: Pseudomonadota bacterium; assembly: GCA_023411405.1. Classification (GTDB taxonomy): domain Bacteria; phylum Myxococcota; class Myxococcia; order Myxococcales; family Anaeromyxobacteraceae; genus Anaeromyxobacter. Next base: position 8,814 of record JAEYOU010000665.1, read on the forward strand.
GCGCTCGATGCCGAGTCGACTCCTCGCTCGGTCCGTGCGTGGGTGAAGCCTGCCGGGGAGGCCCCCTCGCAAACCAACGCGGACCGCCGCGCGGCGCTGTTCCCCGGGTCGTGCGAAGTGAACTATCACCAAGGAGGCACACGTGAAGCGGCTTACTCTCCTCTCGCTCGGCCTGGCGGCCGTCGCTGGGTTCGCGGCCCCTGCCAGCGCTGCGGACAAGATCAAGATCGGCCTCTCCTTCTCCGACTTCGCGACCGAGCGCTGGTCGGGCGAGAAGGACCAGATGACCAAGCTCCTCAACGAGAAGGGGTTCGAGGTCGTCTGGCAGGAGGCGAACCATGATCCGAAGCTGCAGAACGACCAGATCGCCAACATGATCACGCAGGGCGCGAAGGTCGTCATCGTGGTCGCCGAGGACGGCGACGCCGCCGCCGCGGCGGTCGAGGACGCCGCGAAGAAGGGCGTCAAGATCATCGCCTACGACCGCCTGATCAAGTCGCCGAAGATCGCCGCCTACGTGTCCTTCGACAACGTGGACGTCGGCCGGAACCAGGCCAAGGGCGTCCTCGCCAAGGTGAACAAGGGCAACTTCGTGCTCCTCGGCGGCAGCCCCACCGACAACAACGCACACCTGTTCCGCGCCGGCCAGATGGAGGTCCTGAACCCCCTCATCAAGTCCGGCAAGATCAAGGTCGTCGCCGATCAGTGGGTCGAGAACTGGGACGCCGCCAAGGCGCGCGACGTGATGTCGAACATCCTGACCTCCACGGGCGGCAAGTTCGACGCCGTGGTCGCCTCCAACGACGGGACCGCGCTCGGCGCCCTCGAGGCGATGAAGACCGCCGGCCTCGCCGGCAAGGTCCCGATCTCGGGCCAGGACGCCACCGCGGCCGGCTGCAACTCGATCGCCCGCAACGAGCTGACCGTCACGATCCTCAAGGACACCCGCAAGCTGACCCCGCTCGCGACCGAGATCGCCGCGGCGCTCGCCCAGAAGAAGAAGATCGCCGGCCTGAAGCCGTACAAGCTCGCCGACCTCACGGGCGACAAGAAGTTCACGGGCACCGTGCCCTGCCGGTTCCTGCAGGTCTACCAAGTGACGAAGGACAACCTGAAGGAGCTCGTGGTGGACTCGGGCTTCCAGACGTACGAGGACGTCTACAAGGACGTCCCGAACGCGCCCGCGAAGTAAGCGGCACCCCGTTCGTGTAACATCGAGAAGCCCGGCCCCGCGGGGCCGGGCTTCTCTGAATGGGAACCGAAGAAAGGGATCGCCCGGTGGCCGAAGACGTCATCCTCGACATCTCCCACGTGACGAAGACGTTCCCCGGCGTCACGGCGTTGAAGGACGTCTCCATCCCCATCAAGCGGGGAGAGATCCACGGGCTCTGCGGCGAGAACGGCGCCGGCAAGTCGACGCTGATGAAGATCCTCTGCGGCGTCTATCCGTTCGGCACGTACGAAGGGACCATCACCTACGACGGCAAGCCGCTGGAGCTGCGCGAGGGCGCGATCCACCAGGCCATCGAGCAGGGCATTGCGATCGTGTACCAGGAGATGACGCTCGTCCCCAAGCTGACGGTGGGTGAGAACGTCTTCCTGGGCAAGGAGCCCCGGCGCGGCCCCTCGATCGACTGGGACAAGCTCTACGCGGACACGGCGGCGGTGCTGAAGCGGCACAAGCTGCCCGTCTCCCCGCTCGACGTCGTCGAGCACCTGGGCGTCGGCCAGATGCAGATGACGGAGATCGCCAAGGCCCTGGCCGAGGACGCGCGGATCCTCATCCTCGACGAGCCGACCTCGGCCCTCTCCGAGGCCGAGGTCGACCAGCTCATGGAGATCCTCCGCGGCCTCAAGGCGTCGGGCGTCACCTGCATCTACATCACCCACAAGCTCGAGGAGTTCTTCCGGATCACCGACACGGTCTCGGTGCTGCGCGACGGCAAGCTGGTGACCACCCGGCCGACGAAGGAGCTCGACGCGGACGGGCGCGGCGTCGAGAAGCTCGTCAGCCTGATGGTGGGCCGGGAGATGACGGAGCGGTTCCCCAAGGGGAACCGCAAGCCGGGCGAGGTCTTCCTCGAGGTGGACGACCTGCACGCCACCGATCCCAAGAACCCGAACCGCGAGGTCCTGAAGGGCGTCAGCTTCGACCTGCGCAAGGGAGAGATCCTGGGCATCGCCGGCCTGATGGGCTCCGGCCGCACCGAGCTCGTCATGACGCTGTTCGGTGAGTACGGGCACGTGACCCGGGGGACGGTCGCGCTCGAGGGCAAGCCGGTCCGGATCCGCAGCTCGAAGGACGCGATGGCCCACGGCATCAGCCTGGTGCCGGAGGACCGCAAGCGCATGGGCCTCGTCCTCATCCAGAGCATCCTGCGGAACATGAGCCTGCCCAACCTGGATCGGTTCGCGGGCTTCATGCGGATCGATCAGGACGCCGAGCTCGCCGCCGTGCTGAAGTACTGGAAGAGCCTCTCGATCAAGGCGCCCAACGTCAACGTGCAGGTCGAGTCCCTCTCCGGCGGGAACCAGCAGAAGGTCGTCATCTCCAAGTGGCTGATGTCCGAGCCCCGGATCCTGATCCTCGACGATCCGACCCGCGGCATCGACGTCGGCGCGAAGTACGAGATCTACAAGCTCATGAACCAGCTCGCGGAGAACGGGTTCGCGATCATCATGATCTCCTCGGAGCTCGAGGAGGTGCTCGGCATGAGCGACCGCGTCCTGGTGATGTGGGAGGGTCGCTCCAACGGCACCCTGGAGATCGGGGCGGCGTCCGAGGAGCGGATCATGGCCCGCGCGACGGGGATCGAAGTCGCGGCTGGATGAAGGCATCGAGAAGACCATGGAAAACATGACCATCAGCGCGGCCCCGGCGGCACAGAGCAAGCTCAACGCGGCGCTCCGCTCCGTCACCCGGAACCTCCAGTCGTACATGCTGGTCATGGCGCTGCTCGTGATCTGGATCGGGTTCGGCATCGCCGCCCCCGGCTACGCCAGCACCGAGCACATCCAGAACATCCTCCAGCAGATGGCCATCATCGCGATCATGGCCTGCGGGATGGTGTTCGTCATCGTGACCGGCGGCATCGACCTCTCCGTCGGCTACGGCTCGGGCTTCGTCTCGGTGGTCGCCGCCTGGCTGCTCTACCGCGGCCACGCGGACCGGTGGGTGTCGGCGATCTTCCCCGGCGCCGGCGGCGCCGCGCACGACGCGATCGCGGCCGGCCTGGTGGTCGTGCTCGGCCTGCTCCTGGGCCTGGCGATCGGCGCGTTCCAGGGCTCGATCATCGCCCGGCTGAACGTGCCGCCGTTCATCGTCACCCTCGGCGGCTTCTCGATCTTCAAGTCCGGGATCCTGATCGTCACCCAGGGCAAGTCGCTCTTCATCACCTCGTTCGAGACCTACAAGTACATCGCCCAGGGGCTCATCCCGCCCATCGGCGGATGGATCATCGCGGCGTTGGTGACCCTCGCCCTCTTCGTCCAGGTGTTCAGGGCCCGGGGGCGCAAGCGGAAGCACGGCGCGGAGGTGGGCTCCCTCACGCTCCAGCTCCTCCGGGCGGGCATCTTCTCGCTCCTGGTGGTCGGCTACGTGGCCGTCGTGAACCGCACCTTCGAGAGCAGGGCCGCGCCCGTGGCGGCGGCGGCCGCCGAGGGTGAGGAGGAGGTGGTCGATCTGGGCGAGCTGGACGAGTCCAGGTCCCAGGGTGCGCTCAAGAACTTCGAGGGCGGAACCTCGACGCCGGACGCCCTCAAGATCGAGGAGGCCACCGAGGAGGAGGCCGCGGCCGGCCTGACGTTCGAGCCGCCCAGGGGCGTCCCGGTGCTGGTGGTCATCCTGGGCGTCGTCGCCCTGCTGATGAGCTACATCTCGCAGAACACGCGGTTCGGGCGCCACACCTACGCCTACGGCGGCAACCGCGAGGCGGCCCGGCTCTCCGGCATCGACACGACGGGCCTCATCTTCAAGGTCTACGTGCTGATGGGCCTGCTGATGGGCGTCTCGGGGGTCGCGCTCGCCGGCTACGTCGGGTCGGGCACGACGGGCGCCGGCCAGGGCTACGAGCTGGACGTGATCGCGAGCTGCATCCTCGGCGGCACCTCGACGCTGGGCGGCGTGGGGACCGTGTTCGGAGCGATCGTCGGCGCGCTCATCATGCAGTCGCTCGGCAACGGCCTGCAGATGATGAACGTGTCCAGCTACTATCACTACGCCATCAAGGGCTTCGTGCTCATCCTGGCGGTCTACGCCGACATCCAGTTCAAGAAGAAGCGCGCCTGAGAGAGCGTGAAGGAATCGGCCTTCACGGTCCCCCGAGGCGAGGACGAGCGCTTTGCGAACAGCCGCTCGTCCTGAGCCTGTCGAAGGACGAGCGGGTGCGGGTCCGAGCCTGTGCCGTACGCCGCCTCCGCGCCTCCGCCCGGCCCCCGCTCGCTACCTCGGGCGCGCGGCGGGGGCCCGATAC
>JAEYOU010000670.1 GCA_023411405.1 Pseudomonadota bacterium
GTCCGGAACGGCCTGGCGGCCGCCGAGGACGCGGCGATCGTGCTGGTCCACGACGCCGCCCGCCCGTTCGCGACGCCTGCGCTCGCGTCCCGCGTGGCGCGCGCCGCGGGCCAGGAGGGCGCGGCCCTCGCGGCGGTGGCGGTGACCGACACGGTGAAGCGCCAGGACGGCGAGGCCCTGCGGGTCGCGGCGACGCTCGACAGGAGCCTGCTCTGGCTCGCGCAGACGCCGCAGGGCTTCCGCCGGGACGTGCTCCTCCGCGCGTACGAGCGCGCGGGGGCGAACGCGTCGAGCGCGACGGACGAGTGCCTCCTCGTGGAGCAGATGGGCGCGCCGGTGGCCCTGGTCCCCGGGGAGCCGGGGAACTTCAAGATCACCGGCCCGGACGACGTCGCGCGGGCGCGGGCCCGCGTCGAGGCGCCCGTGGCCGTCGGCGTGGGCTACGACACCCACCGGTTCGCCGCGGGCCGGAAGCTCGTCCTCGGCGGCGTCGAGTTCGAGGGCGACGGCCTCCTCGGCCACTCCGACGCCGACGCCTGCGCGCACGCCATCGGCGACGCGATCCTGGGGGCCGCCGGCCTCGGCGACCTGGGGCGCCACTTCCCGGACACGGACCCGCAGTGGAAGGGGGTCTCGTCGCTGGTCCTGCTCGAAGAGATCGCCCGGCGCGCGGCGGAGCGGGGATTCCGCGTGGGGAACGCGGACGTGACGCTGGCCGCGCGCCGGCCGAAGATCGCGCCCCGGGCGGAGGAGATGCGGGCGCGGCTCGCCGGGGCGCTGGGGATCGCGCCCGGGCAGGTGAACGTGAAGGCGACCACGGGCGAGGGGATGGGGTTCGTGGGGCGGGGAGAGGGGATCGCCGCGCACGCGGTGGTGGTCCTCCACCGGAGCGAGCGATGAGCGACGAGGACGCGAAGCGCGACGAGGGCTTCTTCGACGGGCGGGCCGCGCCGGCGCCGCCGCCCCGGCGCGAGCGGGCTGCGCTCGCCCGCTCGCCCGTCTTCGCGGTGCTGACCGCGTTCCTCGCGGGGTGGCTCCTCGCCTCGCTCTGGCCCGACGTCGCCTACTTCTTCTCGCCGCGCGCTCCGATCGATCTCGGCGGCCCGGGCGCGTACCGGCTGGAGCGGGCGCGCGAGAACCGGCTCGTGCAGATCCGCGGGCCGCTCGAGCCGAACGCGATCCCGGTGCTGCAGCGGCGCGACCCGCGCACGGTGGGCCGGATCGCGGGGACGAACCTCGTCGTCGATCGGCCCGGGCGATCCGGGCCCGCGATCTACGAGGGGCGGCTCCTGCCCGCCCCGCGCCGCGCCGACTACCAGCCCATCGTGGACGAGCTGCGGTCCCGCGGCGCGCCGGTCGGCGACGGCTGGCAGGTGCTGCGGGACGGCGAGCGCCCGCGCCGCGCCTGGCTGCCGGTGATCGGCTCCGTCCTCCTCCTCGGCGTCCTCGGCATCAATGTCCGGGCCCTCCTCCGGGCCCTCCTTCGCAGGCCGCGGGAGCGGAGATGAGCATCCAGGTCCACGACACCCTCGCCGGCGCGAAGCGCGAGCTCGTGCCCCTCGCGCCGGGCAAGCTCGGCGTCTACGTCTGCGGCCCGACCGTCTACGACTTCGCGCACCTCGGGCACGCCCGTTGCTACGTGGCGTGGGACGTGGCCGTCCGGCACCTCCGGGCGCGCGGGTTCGAGGTGAAGTTCGTCCGGAACGTCACCGACGTGGACGACAAGATCATCGCCCGCGCGAACGAGCGGGGCGAGGACCCGTCCGCGCTCGCGGCGCGGTTCACGGCGGCGTTCGACGAGGACATGGACGCCCTCGGCAACCTCCGCCCGGACGCCACGCCCAAGGTCACCGAGCACATGCCGGAGATCGTCTCGCTCATCGAGACGCTCGTCCGGAAGGGCCACGCGTACGCGCCGGGAAACGGCGACGTCTACTACGCCGTCCGCTCGTTCGCGGAGTACGGGCGACTCTCGCGCCGCAACCTGGACGACCTCCAGGCGGGCGCCCGGGTCGAGCCGGGCGACGCGAAGCGCGACCCGCTCGACTTCGCGCTCTGGAAGGCGGCCAAGCCGGGCGAGCCGAGCTGGCCGTCGCCGTGGGGTGCGGGGCGCCCGGGCTGGCACATCGAGTGCTCGGCCATGACGCGCAAGCACCTCGGGCCGCGCTTCGACGTGCACGCCGGCGGCAAGGACCTCGTCTTCCCGCACCACACCAACGAGATCGCGCAGTCGGCGGTGGTGACGAGCGACGCGCCGCGCGCAGACGACTTCGCCCGGTACTGGCTCCACAACGGGTTCGTCCAGATCGACGACGAGAAGATGTCGAAGTCGCTGGGCAACTTCTTCACGGTCCGTGACGTGCTCGCGCGGTTCGACGCCGAGGGGCTCCGCTTCTTCCTGCTCGGGACGCACTACCGGCGCGACTTCAACTTCTCGGACGTGGTCCTCGCCGAGGCCGAGCGGCGGCTGCGCGCGCTCTACGAGACGCTGGAGAAGGCGGACCGGCTCTCGGCGGGTGGTGCGGGCGGTCCGGGATCGGGCGCGGGCGCGAGTGGAGTGGGTCCGGCGGTGGAGCAGGCGCTCCAGGCGCTCGACGACGACTTCAACACGCCCCAGGTGCTCGCGCTCCTGGCGGAGGCGATCACGGCCGCGAACGCGCTGGCGGACAAGAAGGGGAAGAAGTCGCCCGACGACAAGGCCCGGCTCGCGGCCATCGCGCACGACGTGCGCGCGGTCGGCGAGGTGCTGGGGATCCTCGGGCGGGAGCCGGCGGCGGCGCTCCGGGCCATCCGGGAGAAGGCGGCGGCGCGGCGCGGGATCGATC
>JAEYOU010000672.1 GCA_023411405.1 Pseudomonadota bacterium
GGTCGGGACCGCGCGGCGGCTCCGGACGGGAGGGCGCGGCGGCGCGGGCGCCGTCTCGCCCTTGAGCCGGTCCTTCTCCTGGTCGTAGAGCCGCATCGCGTCCCGCAGCACCTGGAGCGCCTCGGAGCGCCCCTGCGGCGCCTCCACCAGCACCTTCTTGTTCTCGAGCGCCTTGTAGTCCTGGAAGAACCGCTGCAGCTCGCGCATCCGGTGCGCCGGGAGCTCCTTGACGTCGGAGTAGTCGGCGTAGTTCGGGTCGTCGGCGTGGACCCCGATGAGCTTGTCGTCCTCGCCCTTGTCGTCCCGCATCTTCATGACGCCGATCACCTTGGCCTGCATGATCGCGAGCGGCTGGATCTGCTCCCCGCAGAGCACGAGGATGTCGAGCGGATCGCCGTCGTCGCAGTACGTGCGCGGCACGAAGCCGTAGTTCGCCGGGTAGTGAACGGCGGAGAAGAGGACCCGGTCCACGAGCAGCAGGCCCGACTTCTTGTCGAGCTCGTACTTCACCTTGGAGCCGGTGGGGATCTCGATGATCGCCGGGATCCGGTCCTCGACGAACCGCGGCAGCTCGACGTCGTGCCAGGGGTGGTAGGCCAAAGGGGAGCTCCCGCGGGCTAGATGCCGCCGCCGTGCGAGTACCGCACCTCCCGGGCCTCGGCCTGGGTGACGCGGCTGAAGGGGGGGACGCTGCTCGTGACCCAGACGTTGCCGCCGATGGACGAGCCCTGCCCGATCACGATGCGGCCGAGGATGGTCGCGCCCGCGTAGACGACGACGTCGTCCTCGACGATGGGGTGGCGGTCGATCCCCTTGATCGGCTTCCCGTGCTCGTCGAGCGGGAAGCTCTTCGCGCCGAGCGTGACGCCCTGGTACAGGCGCACGTTGCGGCCGAGGACGGCGGTCTCCCCGATCACCACGCCCGTGCCGTGATCGATGAAGAACTTCTCGCCGATGCGCGCGCCCGGGTGGATGTCGATGCCGGTCACCGTGTGCGCGTGCTCGGTGATGATGCGGGGGATGAGCGGGACCCCCTGCTGGTGGAGCGCGTGGGCGATCCGCTGGTTGGTGACGGCGTAGAGCCCCGGGTACGCGAAGATCGCCTCGTCGCGGCTCTTCAGCGCGGGATCGCCCTCGTACGCCGCCTCGACGTCGGTCGCGACCAGCCGGCGGATCTCGGGGAGCGCCGCGAGGAAGCTCTTCGTGATCCGCGCCGCCGCCTCGCCGCAGTGCGTGCACCCCGGGAGCTCGTGACGGTCCGTGAAGGCGATGCCCCGGCAGATCTGCTCCTCCAGCGCGCTCAGCGCGCGGGCCAGCGTCGCCCCGACGAAGTAGTGCAGGCTCTCGTCGTGGAGGTCGCTGGTCCCGAAGTAGCCGGGGAACAGGACCGCGCGGAGCTCGTCGACCGCGGTCAGCACCGCCTCGCGCGAGGGGAGCGTGACCCGGCCGTTGGGTGCGAACGTCGTGGTGGCGGCCCGGCAGAGCTGGTCCACCACCGGCGCCAGGGCGACCTCGTCGACCGCGGGTACGCGCTTCGGCTCGTTCAAGACATCTCCTCCCGGGCTCGTCCAGCCTCACGCTATCAGGCCCGCCGCCGCCGGCCCGCGTACATAAGGGGCCAGCCCGGACGCCGCAGCGCGAAGCCGGGGCGCGTCACCGGGCCTCGGGCTCGGCGTCCCCCTCCTCCTCGGCCAGCGCCGCGTCGATCTCGTCCTCGGTGGCCGTGTCCCCTGCCCCGGCGACCGCGGCGCCGGCGTCCTCGGGCTCCGGCGGGTGGAAGAAGTCGTACACCGCGCGGGCCTGCTTCTCGCCGAACCCCTCGACCTGGCAGAGCTCCTCGACCGTCGCCTCGCGGACCCGGCGGAGGGCGCCGAAGTGGCGCAGGAGCGCCTTCTTCCTCCCCTCCCCCACGCCCGGGATCTCCTCGAGCACGCTCTGGAAGTTGCGCTCGCGCCGGAGCTTGCGGTGGAAGGTGATCGCGAACCGGTGCGCCTCGTCGCGCAGCCGCGCCAGGAGGAACAGCTCGGCGGAGTTCTGCCGGAGGACGACCGGGTCCTTCCGCCCCGGGAGGAACACCCGCTCCGCGCTCCGCGCCAGCTCGGACACGAACCCCTTGTCCGCGGCCTCGACCGCGTCCACGAGCGCCGCGCCGGCCACCTCCGCCCGCTCGCCCTGCGCCTGTCGGGGCGCGCGCTGCGCCCGCCGCCCCACGACGCGCGTCGTCCCGAGCGACGCGGCGTCGAGGAGCCGGCTCTTCGCGAGCCCCACGAGCTCCACGAACGGCGCGCCCTCGTTCCCGGGCGCGGGCTTCACCGGCACCCCGAGGTCCTTCGCCGCCGCGAGCGCGGCGTTGAGCTGCCCCTTCCCGCCGTCGATCACGATGAGGTCCGGCAGCTGGCCCTCGGCGACCGCGCGCTTGAGCCGGCGCGAGATGACCTCGTAGAGCATCGCGAAGTCATCCTGCGAGATCGGTTGCTTCGGCTTCGCCTCCGCCCGCGTCGCGGCAGCGCCGCGCCGCTCCGGCACGCCCTTGACCTTGTACCGGCGGTAGTTGGCCTTGTCCGGCTCGCCGTCCTTCATCGATACGCCCGACCCCACCGCGAGCGCGCCCTGGAACGTGGAGATGTCGTAGCACTCCACCCACCGCGGAGGGCGCGCGAGGTGGAGCGCCCGGGTGAGCGCGGCGAGGGCCTGCTCCCGCCGCTCGTCGTGCTCGTGCCACGAGCGGAAGCCCTGCTCCGCGTTCCGGGCGGCCACCTCGAGCAGATCGGCCTTCGCCCCGCGCTGGGGCGTGAGGAGCCGCACCCTCCGGCCGCGCCGCTCCGAGAGCACCTCGGCGAGCGCCTCGACGCCGACGGGCTCGATGGGGACCAGCACCTCGTCCGGCGCCTGGTTCTGCTCGTAGAAGAGCGAGAGGAACGACGACAGGATCTCCTCCGCCGGGAACTCCTGCCCGCGGAAGGGGAAGCTCTGCGCGTCCTGGAGCTTCCCGGCCCGCATCGAGAGCACCTGCACGACCAGGTCGGGGCCCTCGCGGTAGAGGCCGAGGACGTCGCGGTCGGCGCGGTCGGTGAAGAGGACCCGCTGCTTCTCCAGGCTCCGCTCCACCGCCTGGAGCTGATCGCGCACCCGGGCCGCCTCCTCGAACCGGAGCCCGGCGGCGGCGTCGTCCATGCGCGCGCGCAGCCGATCGGTCAGCTCCGTCTCGCGCCCCTCGAGGAACTCGATCGCGTCCTCCACCGAACGCCGGTACTCGTCCTGCGGCACCTCGTAGACGCACGGCGCCGGGCACCGCTTGATCTGGTACAGGATGCAGGGCCGCTTCCGGTGGTCGAAGACGTGGTCGTTGCAGGTGCGGAGCTGGAAGTGGCGGTTCACCACCCGGAGCGTCTCGCGGATGGACGAGGCCGAGGAGTACGGCCCGAAGTAGCGCGCGCCCGGGACCCGCTTCTCGCGCGCCCGGCGCACCTCGAGCCGCGGGTACGGGTGGCGCTCGTCGAGGCGCAGGACGATGAAGTCCTTGTCGTCGCGGAGCCGGACGTTGAAGCGCGGCTTGTGCTTCTTGATGAGCTCGTTCTCGAGGAGCACCGCCTCCTTCTCGGAGCGCGTGACGATGACCTCGATGTCGCCCAGCAGGTCCTCGAGCAGCGGGACGAAGAGCCGGTCGTCGCCCCGCCCCGCGTCGAAGTAGGAGCGCACGCGGGAGCGGAGGTTGCCCGCCTTGCCGACGTAGACCACCTCACCCTCACGATCCTTCATGAGGTAGCAGCCCGGATCGTTCGGGAGCGTGTCGAGGGTCTGGCGCAGCGCGGATTCCATCGGTGGAGTCGGGGTGTAGCGCGGAACGCCCACCCGTACCACCCCCTGCCGCGACGCCAGGCGCTGCGCCCGCAACCGCCGCGGAGAAAGGAACGGCGGGCCGCAGCGGGCCCGCCGTCCTCGAGTCACCTCGGGCGGTCTACCAGTAGTAGAGGCCCGCCCACGGGTACTGCCCCGCGGTGAACGCGAAGTAGTGGTACCCGTCCGACCACTTCGCGGGCAGCGGCATCTGCCCGCAGGCCTCGGTGGGCGCGCCGTCGTTCACGGACACGGTCCGCCCCGCCATGTTGTAGCAGCCCCAGCCGTTCACGCTGGCGGCCGTCCGGTAGCAGACGGCGCCGGTGGTGTTGAAGTTGCCGCTGTTGCCGGACGTGAGCGTGATCGGGTTCGTGCACGGCGCCCCGGTGCTCTGCGCCTGGAAGGCGGCGCCGACCGCGTGGCCGCCGGTCACGGTGACCGTGCACGTGGCGGCGGTGCCCGTGCAGGCGCCGCTCCAGCCGCCGAACGTGGAGCCCGCCGCCGGGGTGGCGGTGAGGGTGACCACGGTGCCGGCCGCGAACATCACGTCGCAGACCGAGCCGCAGTCGAGGCCGCCGGGGCTCGACGTCACCGTGCCCGTCCCCGTGCCCGACTTCGTGACCGAGATCGCGGCGTCGTCGAGGGGGGCGGTGAACGTGGCGGTGACCGACCGCGCCGCGGTCATCGTGACGACGCACGGGGAGCTCGTGCAGGCGCCGCTCCAGCCCGCGAACGTCGAGCCGCTCGCGGCCGTCGCCGTCAGCGTGACGGTCGTGCCGCTCGGGAAGCTGGCCGAGCAGGTCGACCCGCAGTGGATCAGCCCGCCCGCGACCGTGCCGCTGCCCATGCCGGCCTTCGTCACCGTCAGCGTGTAGCTCGGGGTGACGGCGTTGAACGTCGCGGTCACCGCCCGGGCGGCCGTCATGGAGACGACGCAGGCGGAGCTGCCGGTGCAGGCGCCGCTCCAGCCCGCGAACGTCGAGCCGCTCGCGGCCGTCGCGGTCAGCGTGACGCTCGTGCCGCTCTCGTAGCTGGCGCTGCACGTCGCGCCGCAGGCGACGCCGGCGGGCGTGGACGTCACCGTCCCGCTCCCGGTCCCGCCCTTCGTCACGGAGAGCGTGTAGCGGGTGACCGCGCCGCCCTGCCCCGTCAACGTCACGACCGAGTAGGCCGGGACGTTCAGCGTGACCGCGTTGCCGCTGACCGCGAGCTCCGGCTGCGCCGCGAAGCTCTCGCCGCTGCTGGTCCGCCAGCTCTGGAACCTCGTGATGCCGAGCGACGCCGGGATCGCGATGGTCGTCGGCTCGGCCGCGGACCGCATGTTGACGAGGACGATGGTGAGGGCGTTTCCGTTCTGGTACGCGCTCACGTTGAGGCTGTTGTACGTGTCGTCCTGCGCCGACCCGCCGTAGGCGCTCCATCCGTTCGCGTCGAAGGTGGCCTTCACCCGCTGCGCGCCCGGCCGGATGTACCGCGAGAAGTGCTTCATCGCGCTGTACTTCTTGCTGGCGCCCGGGTTCGCGATCTGGTTCGTGCCGAGGAGCGTCTGGGGCCCGACGCCGGTCTGATCGTCGATCGTCTGCCAGTAGATGTAGGCCGACGCGTGACCGAAGACGAGCCCGTCGTGGATCTTCTGGGCGAGGCCGAGCGCGTTGTCCTTGTCCCAGTTGTTCGACTCGCCGGAGGACTCCTGGAACCAGTTCTGCTTCCCGTACTGCGAGATGTTCCCGGCGGGTGACCACTGGGCCCACGCGGCCGGGACGTTGGCGATGCCCTCCCAGTACCCGCGCAGCATCACGGCGTGGTTCGCCAGGCCCCCGTCGACGTAGTCGTTGCTCGCGAAGATGGCGATCGAGTCGAGCAGGTTGCCGGAGGCGTGGTTGCGCACGGCGTCGATGAACCCCATCTGCTCGTAGAAGTGCCAGGGGTTCGTCGGCATGCCCGCGATGCCGGCGTGGTGCGGGCCCATGAGCTTGGTGGTGATGCGCTTCGCCCCGAGGTAGTCGCTGACGGCCTTGAGGGCGTCGGCGTACTGCCACCACTGATCGGCCTTACCCGTCTCGTCCTTCGAGTAGCTCGCCGAGTTGTACTCGGTCTCGTAGATGAGCTCGTTCTGGAGGCTCACGGCGTGCCAGGTGACGTCGTACTGCCCCTCGAAGCCGCGGATCCACGCGCCGACGTACCGCGCGAACTGCGCCTTGGTGGCCTCGTCCTGCTTCAGCCGTCCGCCGCAGGTGTTGCTGTCGGCGCCGTTGATCCAGGGCGCGGGATGGCCCGAGATCGTGGTCCCGTTGGGCCCCTTGAGCCAGTGCGGCGGCGTCCAGAAGGCGCCGACCAGCTTGAAGGTGCCGGGCTCGATAACGTTGTCACGGACGTACCGAGCGAAGTCGCCATACAGCTTGATCGGCCGCCGCGTGAAGTCGAACTTCGGGAGGTTCGTGGCCACGTCGTCGACCAGCTCGACCGGCGAGTCGAGCGTGCCGGCGGGGCCCATCAGCGCCGACGGATGCATCTCCACCCGGAGGATGTTGAAGCCAAGGTCCTTCACGTACAGCTCGCGGAGCGTCGGGTCGTAGAGCGGGCTGGTGCTCGGATCGTTGATCCACCAGGGGAGGCAGCTCCCGAACCCCTCGATGGTCTGGAACTTCGTGGCGGTGTCGATGGTGATGGTGGCCGCGGAGGTGAGGCTCGGGAGTGCGAGCCAGATCCCCGCGACGAGCGCGAGCGTCCGCGCTCCTCTCCGGAAGACGGTGCGTGACATGGTGAGACCTCGAGGAACGGGTTGTCCCCCCTGCCAGTCGCACGGGTGTCCACCGCACAGGGAGGGGTGAGTCCGCGGCAGGATGCCCACCCGGAGTGGAGAGGTCAAGCGGCCTGACCGCTGCGCCGAGCTCACGCGCTGCGCGAGAAGAGGTGCCGCTCACCCTGAGCCTGTCGAAGG
>JAEYOU010000633.1 GCA_023411405.1 Pseudomonadota bacterium
GTTCGAGACCGGGCCCGCCGGGGGCCCGCCGGCGCGGCCGGTGCTCGCGGAGCTCCGGATCGACGCCGAGACCCCGGAGGCGGGCGGCGAGTACGTCGTGGTCCAGAACCGCGGGGACGGGGCGCTCGACCTCTTCGGCCACCGGCTCGAGAAGCGGAGCCCGTCGGGCACCGTCACCGACTGTGCGCTCGGTGAAGGCGTCGTCGCACCCGGGGCCCTCGCGCTCGTGGCCGGCGCGGCGTACGACCGCCGCTACCTCCTGCCGGCCGGGACGATCGTGGCGTCCTGCGGCGCGACCTCCCTCCTCGGTGGGCTCGCGAACGACCGGTTCCCCGCCGTCCGGCTCCTGGATCCACGGGGCGCGGTCCTCTCCACCGCCGGCGCGCGCGGTGGGCCGGTGTGCGCGATCGCGCTGCGGCTCGATCTGGACGGGCCGGACGAGGCGTGGAACTGGGGGTGCGTGGGCGAGGAGTGAGGCTATCCAGCGTTGTCCACGATCCACTTGCCGAGGAGCTCTCCCTTGGAGAGGTACCCGTCCGCCCCGCACTCCGCGACGAGCTGCTCCATGCGCGCCTTGTCCTCGCCCGAGCAGAAGAGGACCTTGATCGAGCGGAACATCGCGTTCTTCTTCACGAAGCGGCAGAACTGCGCCCCGTCCACCTTCGGCATGTTGATGTCGAGGAGGATGAGGTCGGGGCGTGTCGCGCGTTTCAGGATGATGGAGGTGGCCTTCTCCACGTCCGGCGCGTACTGGATCTCGAAGCCCTTCGCCTCCAGCTCGTCCGAGAGCAGCCGGGCGACGATCTCCGAGTCGTCCACGATGAGCACCTTCCGCCGGGACTCGACCGCCGCCGCGAAGCGCCGCGGGAAGTCCTCCTCCCAGGGATTGGCCACGTAGCCGTCGAGCTGCAGGTCCTGGGCGCTGCGGGCGAGCTCGTCGGGCTGGCGCTCGCCGACGAGGAGCACGCGGCCCGCGAAGCCGCGATCCCGGAGCAGGGCGGCAGCCGGGCGCCCCTGCGCAGCGTCCACCAGGAGGGCGGCCGCGCCCTGCGCCTCGGGTACGAGCGCGTGCGCACTCCGCTCCAGGACGACCTGGTGCCCTGCCGACTCGAGCGCCATGCCGGTGAGCTGGAGGAGGATCTCGCTATCGCAGCAGATGAGGACCTTCAAGACGCGTCCCTTTGGTTCGAGGAACAAGGTATCACCGACTTGCCCCTCCGTCCCAGCCCGGCGGATAATCCCCGGGCGCATGTGGGATCCCAAGGCCGGCTTCGGGCAGCGAATGGACGTCGGGCCCCGCGCCCAGGAGGCGTGGTTCTTCTGCCTCCGGCTCCTGGGCGGCCGCTACGCGTTCGAGGCGGCGCTCGTGAGCGAGGTGGTCCGACTGGGCCCGCTCACGCGGCTGCCCGCCGCCCCGGCGTTCCTCACCGGCGTGTTCACTCACCGTGGCGAGGTCCTCCCGGTGCTGGACATCGCCCAGCTCTGCGGCCAGGGCTCGATCCCGCTGCGCCCGTCCACCCGCGCCGCGATCGTGCACTGCGGCCCGTGGAAGGTCGCGGTGGTGAGCGAGTCGGTCGAGGGGCTCATCACCGTCCCCCGGCGGGCCCTGGAGACGCCGCCCGCCGAGTCCACCGGCGTCGCGGAGTTCCTCTCGGGCGTCGCGCAGGATCGCCTGGGCGCGGTCGCCATCCTCGACCTCCCGCGCCTGGTCGAGGCGGCGCGCGCGCGGGCGATCCCGGCGGGGGTCTCGGCGTGAGCCTCCCCGCCCCGAAGGACCTCGCCATGCGCACGGACCCAGCGCGGCATGGGGGGAGAGCGCGAGCGGACCTGGAGTGGGAGGGGGGCCTCCTCTCCGCGCCGCGGTTCCTCGGCGACGAGGAGGACGCAGCGCGGCGCGACGAGCGCGCGCCGGTCGCCGAGATCGTCCTGTTCCAGGTCGGCACCCACGTCTTCGCCGCGCCGGTGCGCGACGTCGTCCGCATCGGGACGGTGCGCGATCTCGCGGCCGAAGATCTCGTGCTCGCGTCGGCCCTGGGCGCGCCCTTCACGCACCAGCGCGGCATCGTGGTGGCCGTGCCGGGGGCGGAGCGGGCGCTCGTCGTGGACCAGGTGATCGGGTTCCGCACCGTGCTCGAGGCCGACGTCCAGCCGCTGCCCGCCTTCGCGGCCGCGTGCATCCACTCGGGCGCGGTGTCCGGCCTGGTGGTGCTCGACGAGATGCCGATGCCCTTCATCGACCTTCCCACGCTGCTCGCAGAGCACGCGGCGCGACCTGCTTGCCCCGGCGCGGCTGCGCCCTGACCGACGAGAGGACCCCGATGGCCGAACCGTTCGATGTCGACGACGAGAGCCCTGCGCAGCAGCCGAAGGGCCGCGCGCCCAAGGGCGAGGCGGGGCGCCTGGTGCAGTTCCTCCACGGCCTCTCCGAGGGGAAGCTCGAGGACCGCCTCGACGTGACGAGCTTCTCCGACCCCGCCCTGCGCGCCGTGGCCGAGCAGGCCAACGCCGCCGCCGGCCGCGCGCTCACCGACATGAAGGAGGCGCGCCAGCGGATCCAGGTGGTGACCTCCGGGGTGGACGAGGCGATCGAGGCCATGATCCGCCTCGTCATCCAGGGCGACCTCTCCGGCACGCTGCGCCTCGGCGTCTCCGACGCGGCCCTCACGCCGCTCATCGCCGGCATCGGCCAGGTGATGGAGACGCTCAAGAAGTTCGTGACCGAGATCCGCGAGGCGGCGCTCCAGCTCTCGACCTCCTCGGCCGAGGTGCTCGCCGCCGCCACGCAGAACGAGTCCTCCACCAGCGCGCAGGCCTCGGCGATCCACGAGACCACCGCCACCATGGAGGAGCTGAAGGGCGCCTCCCACCAGATCGCGGAGAACGCGCAGATGGTGGCCTCGATCGCCGAGCAGACCCTGGTCGGCGCGCGGCAGGGCGAGGGCGCGATCAAGTCCTTCATGTCCTCGATGGAGAGCGTGAAGCAGAACGCCGTCGAGGTGGACGACGCCATCGCCAAGCTCTCGAAGCGCGTCGAGCGGATCGGGACGGTGGTCGAGGTGATCGACGAGATCGCCGACCGCTCGGATCTGCTCGCCCTCAACGCCGCGCTCGAGGGCGCGAAGGCGGGCGAGGCGGGCCGGGGCTTCTCCATCGTCGCGGCCGAGATGCGGCGCCTCGCCGAGAACGTCATGGAGTCGACGAAGGAGATCAAGAACCTCATCACCGAGATCCGCGAGGCCACGCACGCCGCCAAGGAGGCCTCCGACGGCAACAAGAAGATGGCCGCCGAGGGCGAGAAGCTGGGCGGGCACGCCATGACCAGCGTCTCGGGCATCCTCTCCGGCATCCAGGAGACGAGCGACGCCGCCCGGGTGATCCACCTCGCGACCCAGCAGCAGCGGACCGCCACCGAGCAGGTGGTCCAGTCGATGTCCGAGATCGAGGAGGTCACGCGCCAGGCGCAGGCCGGCTCGAAGCAGGCGACGGGCGCGGCGGCCGAGCTCACCAAGCTCGCCGAGCGGCTCGCCGACCTCGTGAAGCGGTTCAAGGTGGAGTAGCGGGAGCTCCGGGCGACCGGCCGACCCATGCCCACCGAGGATATCCGCCAGAAACTGCTCCCGCGGTTCCGCGAGACCACCGCGGACCGCGTGGAGAAGATCTCGGGCGTCCTGCTCGCCATCGAGCGGGGCGCGGCCGACGCCGATGGGCGCCAGGAGCTCACGCGCGAGCTCCACACGCTCAAGGGCGAGGCCCGGATGATGGGGTTCGTGGGGATCTCCACCGTGGTCCACGCCGCGGAGGACCTCCTCAAGTCGGTGCCGGAGGCGGTGCCGCAGGCGCAGGTGGAGGCGCTCCTCGCCGCCTGCGACGCGATCGTGCCGATGCTCGAGGCGCCGCCGGACGGCGGCGACGTCGCGAAGACGATGGCCGAGCGGCTGCGGGGCCTCATCGTCGCGGCGGGTGGAGATGGGAAGCAGGGGGCGGCGCCGGTCCAGGCCGGGGAGGTGGTGGCTGCGGTGGCGGCAGCGCCTGCGGGGCCGGCAGCGGGTCCGGCTTCGGCTGCGGCGGCGGCGACGCTCGCGGGTGCGCCAGCTGCTCCGGGCACGACGGCGACGCCGGAGCACCCGCGGCGACGCGCGGAGGACAAGGTCGAGCTCCGGGGCGAGAAGCAGACGTCGTCCATCCGCGTCGACGTCGACCGGCTCGACGAGATCGCCGCCCTCGCAGGCGACATGCTCGTCGAGGGCGCGCGCTCCATCCGGCGCTCGAAGGAGCTGAACGGCCTCTTCGCGCGGTGGGCCCGGCTCTCCGACCGGATCATCGCGCTCGCCGAGCGGGTCCGGGACACGCGGAACGTCCGGCTGGTCGAGCAGATCGAGGGCGACGTCCACCTGCTCCGCTCGGACACGTTCCGGTTCGCCCGCCAGCAGAGCGAGGCCGCCTCGACCGCCCACGCCCAGTTCGGCCAGCTCGCCGAGCGGATCGGCGCCGCCCGCCTCATCCCGCTCTCCGGCGTGCTCGCCGCCTTCCCCCGCGCCGCGCGCGACATGGCCCGCGAGCAGGGGAAAGAGGTGGAGTGCGCCGTGAAGGGCGCGGAGACCGGGGTGGACAAGGCCATCCTGCTCTCGCTCAACGACCCGCTCGTCCACCTCGTGCGCAACTCGGTCGATCACGGGATGGAGGCGCCCGAGGACCGGGTGAAGGCGGGCAAGCCGCGCGCGGGCCGGATCGTCATCACCGCCCGCACCGACGGCGACCTCCTCGCGATCACGGTCGAGGACGACGGGCGCGGCATCGACCCGGCCGCCGTCCGCGAGGCGGCGCTCCGCAAGGGGATGATCGCCGACCAGCAGGCCGCCGGCCTCTCGGCCCGCGCGGCGATGGACCTCATCTTCCTCCCCGGCTTCTCGACGCGCGCCGAGGCGGGGGAGACGAGCGGCCGGGGCGTCGGCCTCGACGTCGTCCGCAAGAAGGTGACGTCGCTCGGCGGCTCGGTGCAGGTGGAGTCGGAGCCCGGCAAGGGCACGCGGTTCACGCTGCGGATGCCGCAGTCGCTCTCGCTCATGAAGGTCCTCCTCGTCCGGATCGACGAGGACGTCTACGGCCTCCCCGCCACCGACGTGGACAGCGTCGGCCGGCTCGAGGCGAAGGACATCACCGAGGTCGCCGGCATCCGTGCGGTGCGCTACCGGAACCGGCTCCTCCCGGTGGTCGCGCTCGGGCCGCTCCTCTCGCTCAACGGCGGGCCGCGCTCGAAGCGGCCGCTCGTGGCGTACGTGTGGCACGGCTCCGAGGGCGCGGCGGTGGTGGTGGACGGGCTCCAGGGCGAGCGCGAGGTGGCGGTGAAGGCGCCGGGCGCGTTCCTCAAGGGCCTGCGGTTCGTCACCGGGGCCGCGGCGCTGGAGGACGGCCGCGTCGCGCTCCTCCTCTCGACGCCCGACCTCGTCGCCGCGGCGCGCCGGGTCGCCTCGCCCGCGCTCTCCCGCGGGCGCGAGCGGCGGCGGCTCCGGATCCTGCTCGTCGACGACAGCGCCATCGCGCGCGAGGCCGAGGCGGCCCTGCTCCGCTCGCTCGGCCACGACGTCGACGAGGCGGTCGACGGCGAGGAGGGCTGGCAGAAGCTCCAGGGTGGCCCGTACCACCTGCTCGTCACGGACGTGCAGATGCCGGTGCTCGACGGCATCGACCTCACCCGGCGCGTGAAGGCGACGGCGCGGTTCGTGAAGCTCCCGATCCTGATCCTCTCCTCGCTCTCCGCCCCCGAGGAGCGGCGGCGCGGCGTCGACGCCGGCGCCGACGCGTACCTCGTGAAGGGCGAGCTCGACGCCGAGAGCCTGGCCGCCACCATGGACCGGCTGTGCGGGGTCGGCGGATGATGCCGAGCGACCGGCCCGTCCGCGTGCTGGTGGCGGACGACTCCGAGCTCTTCCGCGAGCTGCTCTCCCGGGTGGTCGAGGAGGACGGCGCGCTCGAGCTGGTGGCGCTCGCCCGCGACGGCGAGGACGCGGCCCGGCTCGCGCACAAGCTCCGGCCCGACGTCATCACCATGGACCTCGAGATGCCCGACGCCGACGGCTACGCCGGCATCGCGCGCATCATGGCGGAGACGCCCACGCCCATCCTCGTCCTGACGGCGAACCCGTCGCAGGCCGCAGGGTTCAAGGCGCTCTCGCTCGGCGCGCTCGACATCGTGGAGAAGCCGCGCTGCGAGTCGGACCTCGAGGAGTACGGCCACCTGCTCCGCTCGCGGCTCCGGCTGCTCGCGGGCGTGAAGGTGATCCGCCACCCGCGCGGCCTCCGCGAGAAGCGCGCCGCCGCGCCGAAGCGCGCCGAGCGGCCCGAGCTCGTGGTCATCGGCGCCTCGCTGGGCGGGCCGCGGGCGCTGTCCACCATACTCCGGCGGCTGCCGGCGAGCTTCCCGGTCCCGGTCGCGGTGGTGCAGCACATCGCCGACGGCTTCACCGAGGGGCTCGCGGGCTGGCTCGACCAGGAGAGCGCGCTCACGGTGGCCGAGGCGGTGGACGGCGAGGCGCTGCGGCCGGGGCGGGTGGTGCTCGCGCCGAGCGGCCGCCACCTCGTCGTGGAGCGCGGCCGGGCCCGGCTCTGGGACGGCGCGCCCGTCGAGACGTTCAAGCCCTCCGTCACCCCGCTCTTCGTCTCCGCCGCGCGCGCCTACGGGAGCCGCGCCTGCGGAGTGCTCCTCACCGGCATGGGGCGCGACGGCGCCGAGGGGCTCAAGGTGATCCGCGACGAGGGCGGCACCACGCTCGTGCAGGACGAGGCGACGAGCGCCGTCTTCGGCATGCCCCGCGCGGCGATCGACCTCGGCGCGGCCGAGCGCGTGCTGCCCCTCGACGACATCCCCCGCGTCCTCCAGGAGCTCGTCCAGTGAGCGGCATCACGCAGGAGCAGGTGCTGGAGCTCGCCGCGATCCTCAAGGAGCGGGTCGGCCTCCACATCCGCGCGGACGGTCACACCGCGCTCCGCATCGCGATGACCGCGCGGCTCGAGGAGCCCGAGCCGCCCGCCGCGGACGCGGCCGGGTACCTGAGGCTCCTCCAGTCGCCGCCCGGCGACGAGGAGCTGCGCCGCCTGCTCCCGCTCGTCACGGTCGGCAAGACGAGCTTCTTCCGCGACGAGCGGCAGTTCGGGGCGCTCCAGGCGATCCTGCCCGGGCTCGTCGCCCGCGCGCGGGCCGGCGGCCGCCGGGTCGCGCTCTGGTCGGCCGGCTGCGCCACCGGCGAGGAGCCCTACTCGATCGCGATGACCGCCGCCGAGGCGGGGGCCGGTCCGGACGAGGTGGAGATCCTCGCCACCGACGTGAACCCGGAGGCGGTCGCCTTCGCGACCCGCGGGGCCTACGAGGCGCGGCGCGTCCGCGAGGTGCGCGAGCCGTTCCTCTCGCGCTACTTCGACCCCGAGGGCGAGCGGTACGTGGTCCGGGCCGGGCTCCGCCGGCTCATCACCGCCATCCGGCCGCACAACCTCGTCTCCGGCATCTTCCCCCGGGCGAGCGAGGCGGGCGGCTGGGACGTCGTCTTCTGCCGGAACGTCATCATCTACTTCGACACCGCCACGACGCAGCAGGTGCTCACGCAGTTCCACAACGCGCTCGCCCCCGGCGGCTACCTGTTCCTCGGCTACTCGGAGTCGCTCTTCCGGCTGTTCGAGGGGTTCGAGCTCACCGAGATCGCCGGCGCGTTCGTCTACCGGCGTCCGGAGGCTTCGGTCCGCGCCGGGCCGACGCCCGCCGCGCGGCCGCACCTCGTGCCCATGCCGTCGGCGCCGCCGCCGGTGAAGCACCTCAAGCTCGCGCCGATGGCGCCCTCGCACACGCCGGTCCCGCTCCCCGGCGAGGCGTACGCCCCGGCCGCGGGCGCCGAGCCGCCGCTCGCGCCGCAGGAGTACCTCGACGCCGCCGTGGCGCTCTTCGCCGACGGCCGCTTCGGCGCCGCCCGCGAGCTCCTCGAGCGGATGCTCGAGCGCGGCGGCGACAGCCTCGCCGTCCGGCTCACGCTCGCCAACCTCTACGGCGTCCTCCGGCAGAACGACGCCGCGCAGCGCTGCTACCTCGCGGCGCTGGCGCTCGAGCCGCTCAGCGCCGAGGCGCACCTCTTCTTCGGCATCCACCTGCTCTCCTGCGGGCAGGCGGACGAGGCCGCCCAGGAGCTCTCCCGGGCCCTGTTCCTCGATCCCGACCTCGCGCTCGGCCACTACTACCTGGGCCGGAGCCGGGAGGCGCAGAAGGACCTCCCGCGCGCCCGGCTCGCCTACCGGAACGCCCTCGAGGCCTACAAGCGCCGGCCCGAGGGGAAACGCCAGGCGTTCCTGGGCTACTATCCCGACATCCCCGAGGACGGGAGCGCCTTCGCCCGCGCGGCGGAGTACGCGCTGGCGGCACTCTAGGAGCCACGCATGGCCGAGAAGCGGCGAATCCTCCTGCTCGACGACTCGCCCATCACCCTCGAGATGGAGAAGGCGGTGCTCGAGGACCGCGGGCACTCCGTGGCCGTGGCCTCGAACCTGCTCGAGTTCCAGGCCCTCCTCGAGCAATTCCAGCCCGAGGTCATCCTGACCGACCTCATGATGCCGGACATCTCGGGGAAGGACATCGTGCGGGTGCTGAAGCAGGACTTCCACACCGAGAAGATCCCGATCATCCTCTTCAGCTCGCGCCCGGACGAGGAGCTCGCGCCGATCGCCGAGCAGGCGGGGGCGGACGGCTATCTCTCGAAGTCGCACGGCATCGACAAGCTGGGAGACCTGATCGACGAGCTGGTCGAGTCGATCATCTGGTAGCCGGGTTGTGCAGCCCCTTGCGCGGTGTGCAACGGCTTGCATGTGGGCGAACGCCGCCGCGGTGCTCACCCGACGCCGAGACCAGAGAACTCGCGAGGTTCCGAGCGCACCGGGCGCGCGCTCGGTCGCACGGGCCTTGCAGGCAGTCCGGTGGGAGAGGAGGAGCCGTGGGACGCAACCAGCAGCGCGGGTTCACGCTCTTGGAGATGGTGGTGGTGCTCGCGATGATCCTCATCCTCGCGGCGCTCGCCGGGCTGGCGCTCGTTCGCGAACGCCCCGACGGCACGCTCCGGGGCGCCTGGGTCGAGCTCGAGAGCACCTTCCGGCTCGCCCGCCAGGAGGCGCTCGCCCGCGGGGTGAACGTCGCCGTGCTCGTGTTCCCGGAGCACGGGGAGGACGCGGAGCACCGCGGCCGGATCGTCCTGCTCCAGGACGAGCCCGTCACCTCCGGACTCCCGTCGTTCTTCGACCCCGCGCAGGATCCCAACTTCGCGACCTTCGACCCCGCGAGCTCGCGCGCGACCCCCAACGGCCAGATCCTCGACGCGGTCGACCTGCCGCGCGGCGTCGTCGTGGGTCCGAGCACCGGCAGCGGTACGGCGACGCTGCCCTTCCCGTACGACTCGATCCGGACGGACGTCGCCTGCTCCTTCTGCGGCCCGGACGGAGGTCAGCGCGGCGCGGTGGTCTTCGATCCCAAGGGACGCACGACCTTCTTCGACGTGGACGGGACGACGATCCGGCGAGTCCTCACGACGGCCGGCGGGGGGAGCCTCACGATCCACTCGCTCCGCCTCGAGGAGATGGGCAGCGACCGGAGGGTCACGCTGGTGGTCACGAGCCCCCAGGGCCTGGTGAGGGCGATCCAATGAGCGCGCGTTCGGCGAGTCGGGGCTTCACGATCATCGAGGCGATGTGCGCCATGGCCGTCCTCTTCGTCGGCGTCGCCGGCGTCGCCTCGCTCCAGACCATGGGCTCGCGCATGAACGGCGACGCGCGCGTGATGACGCGCGCGTCGGCGATCGGCCAGGACCTCGTGGAGCAGATCCACTCCTGGGACTACTTCAACGACCCGCGGCTCGAGAACGTCAACACCGGAAACGACGCCGACTTCGCCGACGGGGAGGCCGCCTTCGAGGGCCCGCTCTCCGCGACGCTGTACGATCACGCCGAGGCGGAGCTCGAGGCGAGCCCCTGGTACGGCATCCCGACGGCGGACGTGGAGGCGCTCGGGTTCGAGCGGTACTGGAACGTCGCGCCGTACCTGGATCCCGAGACCGGGTCCGAGCTGGGCCTCAAGGTCGCGGTGATCGTCCGGTGGGATCGCGGGGGCGCCCCGCGGCGCATCGTGTTCACGACCTACGTGAGGGATCCCGGTGTCACGATCAACTGAGGTGACCATGCGCGGGCGCGGATACACGCTCATCGAGCTGGTGGTCGCGATGGCCCTCTCGGTCATCGGGATCATGGCCGGCATGACCTTGCTCATCGGCTCGCAGACCTGGTTCCAGAGTGGCGTGGACGACCGCGGGTTGCAGGAGACGGCCCGCGTCGCCGTGGACGAGCTGACGTCGAAGCTCCGGCTGGCGGGCTACGGGCTGGAGCCGAGCATGGTCTTCGACATGGGGGTGCTCGAGGAGACGATGATGGACCGCGTCCCGCCGGCGGACCGGAACCAGGTCCGGTTCGGCGGGTACTGCGGGGACGGAGACTGCGTCCGCGACAAGGTGGACGCGCCGGACGAGCTCGTCTTCTACGCGCGCGACAGGAGCTGGGCGCGCGACGTGACCGCTGTCGGCGTGAACACGCTCACGCTCGCCCCGCCGGCGAGCGCCGCGCCGGAGCCGCTCCTCCCCGGCCAGGTCCTGCAGGTGATGTGCTACGGGACCAACGGCCAGTGGCTCTGGGCCTTCGTGACGGTGGAGACCGTCCAGGTCGAGAGCACGGGAGCGAACCAGCTCACCCTCGCCCCGTCGCCGGGGCAGCCGCTCGACTTCCCGTTCCAGAACTCGCTCCTCGCGCAGCCCTGCTTCATGGCCCCGGCCGCCCCGCCCAACCCGACGGTCCGGGCGTTCAAGGTCGATCGGTACCGGTACCACGTCGCCGCGATCCGCGAGGACGGCGCCGTCGTCGCCTGGGGGACCGAAGGAGCCCGCCCGTACCTGATGCTCGACCAGGGGCTGCGCGACGAGGACGGAGACCCGATCGACCGCGCCGTGGCCCCGGACGTCGAGGACCTCCAGGTCGCCTACGTCTTCCCGCTCGCGCCCGCGGGCCAGGTGCTCGGGGTGACGCCGGGGACGCAGGTCCTCGCTGACACGGCCGGAGGGGACGACGGGGTGTTCAACCTGAACCCGCAGCGCCCGTTCGTCGTGCCTTCCTTCGCGACCGCCCCGACCGACGTCGATCTCGCCAGGACGAGCCATCACCCCGCCAACATCCGGGCCGTGCGGGTGGCGGTGACGGTCCGGACGGCCCGCAAGGACATCATGGTCACCGACGCGACCGTCCCCGCAGCGTTCAATCGCGACGAGGTGGACGGCGAGGCGGGGTACCGGCGGATGGTGGTCGAGAGCACCGCGTACACGCAGAACCTCGAGGCGCGCACACCGGTGTTCCCGGCCCACGACGCGCAGGCCTACGTCGACGACTGCAAGGCGGCCCTGTGCACGGTCGAACCGTGCGCGCGCGCGGTGAACGGCAACTGCGGAGGAGGGTGACATGGTGTCCCGGCGTTCCGAGCGCGGCGCGGCGCTCCTCATCTCGGTGGTCGTCGTGCTGGTGGTCACGGTCCTGGCGGTCGGCGCGATCCGCTTCGCCTCCCGCGAGGTCGGCGGCGCGACCGCGGCGCGCAAGGAGGCGGCGCTCGCCGCCTGCGCCGACGCCGCGCGGTCGATGCTGATGAGCAGGTGGAAGCTGCTCGGGCAGGTCGCCGGCCCGAACCTCGATGCGCTCGAGGAGGAGCTCGAGGACATGACGCCCACCGTGCTCCGCGGCGGCCACTACGGCGACGTGAACGTCACCGGCGTGCAGATCGTGAAGCTCGACGATCTCACCACCGGCCCCAACGTCCCCGTGGACGACATCTCGAACCGGATGACCGAGTCGGTCTCGAACTACCGCGTCACGGTCCACTGCACCCAGGGTCGGCCGCCCAACGCCCGCGAGCTCGAGGTCGAGTTCGGCGTCAACTACGGTCTGTAGGAGAACGCCATGCTCCGCTCCAAGAACACGAGCCTCCTCGCCGTCGGCGCCCTCGCGCTGCTCGCCTTCCCGCTCCGCTCCGACGGCGGTCCGGAGTGCGACAACGCCACCACCTCGCTCCAGAGCACGCTCAACAACCCCGTGGCGGGGGACGAGAAGTTCTTCACGCTCCCCGTGGGCCCGTCGAACGTGATGTTCCTGCTCGACACCTCCGGGTCGATGCAGAACGTCCCGCAGTGCGGCGACGCCAGCACCTGGGGTGACTCGAGCGCGCTCGCCTCGTGCAAGTGGCCGACCACGTGGAACACGCTGGCCAACCCGGCCTCCGGTGAGCTGTCGGAGGACGGCACCTGTACGGTGTCGGCCGCGACAAACCCCGCCCTCGCCTGGATGGCGAGCTACACGCCCACCGCGACGCTGCCCGACCCGGGCCGCGGCGCCGCGACCAACGGCCTCGCCGACAATCCGCCCTGGGGCACCGGCTGCTCGGGGGACGCCTGCATGTTCCAGTACGAGGGCATCTACCGGGATCAGACCTGGACGGAGACGACCGCGCCGACGTCGGATCCCTGCACCGTCACGTTCACGTACAACGACTACGACTGCACCATCCCGAACAGCCCGGTCGCCGTGACCCGCACCTTCACCGGCACGCTCCCCCACTGCTCCGCCTGCCTCACCAACGAAGCGGGCAAGGGGTTCTACTTCTCCCGGAACTGGCGCGCGGCCTACACCACGCGCAACACGACGGGCTCCCCCCGCCGCTGCTCGGGCGGCACCACGCTCAACTACGTGAACGGCGGCAGCCAGCGCGCCTACTTCACCGGCGGCTGGCTCAACGCGAACCCGCCCAAGTTCGTGTCGGCGCGGAAGGTCATCAAGGACGTCGCCTGGATCGACCCCGCGGTCTCCGCCGGGACCGATCAGCTCCGGCTCGGGCTCACCTACTTCTCGACCGACATCTCGAACCAGGCCCGCATCGTCGTGCCGCTCGGCCCGAGCGCGGCCGACTCGTACCCGATCAACCCGGCCAAGTACGTGACGGCGCGCCAGTACATCCTGGACGCCCTCAACCACACCCACAGCACCCTCAACGGCGACGGCACGCTCGCCGCCGCCGGCCTCGCCGGCTGGCCCGCCGGGGTCACGCCGCCCTCGCTCATCAACGGCGGCACGCCGATGGCCTCCGCGCTGTTCCGCGTCGGCCAGTACTTCACGCAGCCGACCACGTACACGAGTCGGTTCGGGAGCACGTTCGAGCTCACCGCGTTCCGCGAGACGAACGCCGGGGTCATGCAGGCGCCCTGGGTGAACGCCACGACCAACACGATCTGCTGGAGCTGCCAGAAGAGCGCGACCATCATCGTGACCGACGGCTCGCCCAACTCCGAGATCACGTTCCCGTCGGCGCTCTCCAGCTACGCCCAGAACGTCTACACGAACACGAACAACTGCAGCGCCGGGACGAGTTGCAGCACCTACGCGAACCCGCGGAGCAAGTGCTGCAGCCCCTCCGACTCGACCTCCAACCCGCCGTCGCGCCTCCCGCGCGTCGCCTCGTGGCTGCACGACAACGACCTCTCTCCGTCTCGCCACAACGGGTCGCAGACCCTGACGATCAGCGCGGTCAGCTTCGGCCTGCCCGAGGGGAACGCGCGCACCATCCTCCAGGCGACCGCCAACATGGGGGGCGGGATGTACAACAACGCCGCCGACGGCGACGCGCTGGCCGCCGGCGTCGCGCAGGCGGTCTCGCAGGTGTCCAACACCTCCACCTCGTTCGGCGCGCCCGCCGCGACTGCGCTCACCACCATCAACGCGGTGGACACGAAGGCCTTCATCACCCGGTTCCGGCCCAACCAGAAGGCGACCTGGGAAGGTCACCTGCACCAGTGGATGCTGTTCGACGAGGCCGCGGCGGGGTGTGATCCGACGAAGCGGCCCGATCCGGACGACGAGAGTCAGCAGGTCGTCTGCCGCGGCAAGACCGTGCTCGCCAACTTCGACGGCGACACGCGCGACGGCTACAACCTCTGCAGCAAGAGCTTCCTCGTGGACGCCGACTGCGACGAGGTCATCGAGGACTCGTCCACCGGCCAGTGGTACAAGAAGGGGACGGGCTCGCCCGGCATCCCGGCGACGAAGTTCTGGGACGCGGGTGAGGTCCTCTCGACGCCGGGGGCGACGGGGTACCGGACGGCGGCCGAGCCGGCCGACTCCGGCAACATCGCGCCGTACACCCAGTACGCGCCCGGGAAGACGCCGCGCAACCTCTGGACGGCGCTCCCCGACGGCACGATGTACGAGCTCACCACCAAGAACGCGGCGGTGCTCGCGCCGTACATGAACCTCGATCAGACGTGGTGCGCCTCGTTCGAGTCGCTCGCCAAGCTGTGCGGCGCGGCGCCGCTCCCGGCGTGCCCCGTCACCGTCGCCGGCGACTGGAAGACCTACTGCGCGCAGCAGGTGATCCTGTTCGCGCGCGGCTGGGACGTCATGGATCAGGACTCCGACGGCTGCGGCGGGCCCGGGTTCGGCGTCTCGCCTCCGACGGGCATGCAGCCCAACCCCGGCAACGGCAACGGCGCCGGGAGCAACCAGGTCGCGAGCGGCGCGGCGACCGCGGACTGCACGATCACGTCGGGCGGCACGGCGCGCTACGGCGGCGAGGAGCGTGACCGCGCGAACGACGCGGGGGCGTTCGGCCCGAGCCCGGCGCCCACGTTCTGGAAGCTGGGGGACATCTTCCACTCGTCGCCCGTGCTCGTGCACGCGCCGACGTCCGAGGTGATGTGCCGGCTGGGCGTCGACAACCAGTGCGTCCGGACCATCTTCGGCTACAACTCGAACGCGAAGTACACCTCCAACTATCAGACCGAGCTCGAGACGTACTCCGGGTGCAAGCCGACCGCCGGCACGGTCGACGCCTACCGCGCCTGGCGCAGCGACTACGCCAACCGCCGGAACGTCGTGCTCGTCGGCTCCAACGGCGGGTTCCTGCACGCGTTCGACGCCGGTGGCCCCGACACGACGACGGGCACGACGGACCTCGACTGCGTCTGGCCGAACGTCGAGGACGGCACCGGGCAGGAGATCTGGGGGTACACGCCGCCCGACCTCCTCCCGCGCCTCCGCGACACGCTGATGAACCACCAGTACATGGTGGACGGCAACATCATGGTGCGCGACATCTGGGTGGACGGCGCGCCGGCCGACGCGAGCCCCGGCAACCTGGTCTCTGGCTCGGGCAACCAGCTCGACGGCGTCAAGCAGCGGAACGAGTTCCGGACGATGGTGATCTTCGGCGAGCGGTCCGGCGGCGCGGTGTTCAACGCCGTGGACATCACCAACTCCTTCGACCTGACCGCCGGCGTGCGGCCCCGCCCCACGTTCCGCTGGCGCTTCCCGCCGCCCCGATCGGACGACGCCCAGTACATGGCGCAGTCCTGGAGCGACACCTCCCCGCGGCCGCCGCCCATCGGCCCGGTCCGCCTCGTCCCGACCGCGGCCGACCGCGACCCGCAAGGCAAGGGCTGGGTGGAGAAGTGGATCGTGATGCTCAACGGCGGGTACGACCCGACCCTCAACCGCGGCCGGGCCGTCTGGACCGTGGACGCCTGGACCGGCGACGTGGTCTGGCGGTTCACCGACAGCGACTTCAAGCGCAACATCCTCGGAAACGCGAGCAACACCACCACGAGCATGTTCCCGGTGGCCGCCGGCATCGCCATGGTGGACATCGGCGATCCCGGCGCCGGCTCCGGCCTGGACTCCGACAACTTCTTCGACACCGCGACGTGGGGGGACCTGGGCGGGAACCTGTGGGTGGCGCGCTTCGATGTGCCTGGCGTCCGCGACGGCTCGGGGCGCGTCGCCAACTGGAAGGCCGCGCGGGCGTTCGAGCAGGGCCGCTCTCCCACCGACGCGCAGTACGCGACCAACCGGAGCGAGTTCTTCTACATGACGTCGAACGTCTGGGAGCCCCAGAAGCACCAGCTCCGGACGCTGCTCGGCTCCGGGAACCGGGAGCAGATCCTCGAGCAGGGACAGGGCTGCGGTCCGGACAACCTCATGAGCTGCTGCCAGGCAGGCTGCGCCGTCGCCACCTCGACGCAGATGAACTACGGCGCGTGCAGCTCGAGCGGCGCCTTCGCGTGCTCGGCCACCGGCCAGATGACCTCGATCCCGGCGTTCGACCAGGGGTGCGGCCCCGACGGCGCGGCGTCGTGTACGGGCGGCGCCTCCAACACGTTCACGAGCGCCTCGTACTACAGCCTGAGCTGCGGCGGGAGCACGACGGTCGCCGCCGGGAGCGCCACCTGCGACGCGACCGGACTCTGCACCGTGAACCCGGTCGGCACCGGGAAGGACCTCGTCCCGCCGGGCGCCGCGGCGTGCAACAACAAGGCGCGGTTCTTCGGGGTGTGGGCGTACGGCGGCCGCGGCGTGACCGAGAAGGTCTTCTCGACCGATCCCAGCGCGAACTGGTCCACGGCGATCACGTTCGATCGCAACCGCTTCACGGACGTGCCCGGTTACCGCGCGGCGGGGATCTGCACGTACACCGGCGACGGGACCTGCTCCCTCGTCGAGACGACGCAGGCGAAGGTCTCGTCGACGGGCGTGCTCACCTGCATCGACGGAAGCACGAAGTGCGCGGCGACGGCCACGGATCCGGGCTGGTTCTACACGTACAACGTGACCTGCCCCACCCAGGCGGAGGACTGTCACCTGGGCTCGTGCACGTACGAGAAGACGGCCTCCGGCTCGGCCGTGGTCAACTCGTGCGCGACCTGGAACAGCTTCATGCCGCGGGGCTCGGCGACGAGCGGGAGCAACCCGTGCCAGGCGGCGCAGACCGCCCAGCAGTCGGCGATCGGCTACTCCTCCGACTACTTGAGCGGCGTCCCGACCGTCGCCTGCAGGCAGGGCGAGGACCGCGACCTGGACGTCAGCTACCGGGGCGCCCAGCGGACCACCATCGCGCCGCCGGCGGCCCCCATGGCACGCAACAGCGTGACCAAGGGCGGCAAGGTCTACTACTCGACGCTCCAGCTCGACCCGGGCTCGGCGGCCACGACCACCGGCTCCGGTTCGCGCGACGTGGCGTCGCCGCTGTACTGGACGCCCGTGGCGCGCGACGAGCACATGTGCCGGCACTACTCGTCGACGTACTGCAAGTGAATGAGCGGAGCTCTGGCCCGCCCGGCCCCGAAGGGGCCGTGGCGGGCACCCGCCGCGCTTGAACAGCCCCGCGAGCGCGTGCTACTCCCCGAGCGGCTGCCGTCCGGCGGCCGTCGTCCGGGAGCGCGCCATGTCGGGCCACAACCGTTGGACCAAGATCAAGCACAAGAAGGCGGCCCAGGGGGCGGCCAAGGGCAAGCTCTTCACCAAGCTCATCAAGGAGATCACCGTCGCAGCGCGGATGGGCGGTGGCGATCCCGCCGGCAACGCCCGCCTCCGGGCCGCGCTCGACGCGGCCAAGGAGTCGAACATGCCCTCCGACAACATCACCCGGGCCATCAAGAAGGGGACCGGGGAGCTGGAGGGCGTGAGCTACGAGGAGGCGACGTACGAGGGGTACGGACCGGGCGGCGTGGCGCTGATCGTGACGTGCCTCACCGACAACCGGAACCGCACCGCCGGTGACGTCCGCACCTGCTTCTCCAAGGGCGGTGGGAACCTCGCGGCCGAGGGGGCGGTGGCCTGGAACTTCGAGCGGTGCGGCGTCGTCGAGGTGCGGCCCGGGCCGTCCGAGGACCAGGTGATGGAGGCGGCGATCGACGCGGGCGCGGAGGACGTCGTGAACCACGGGGGCGACGGGTTCGAGGTCCGCACCCACCCGAACGACCTCCACGCCGTCGCCGGGGCGCTCGAGGGCAGGAGGTGGGCGCTCGGCGCGCGCCGGATCACGTTCCTCCCCAAGGAGACGGTGAAGGTCACCGATCCGGACAAGGCGCGCGGGCTCCTGAAGCTTCTCGGCGACCTCGAGGACCTGGACGACGTCCAGGACGTGTACGCCAACTACGAGATCGAGGACGCGCTCATGGAGCAGCTCGCGTGAGCGACGCGCCTCGTCCCCGCGCGTGCTTCGACGGGCTCGGCACGAGCGGAGCGCGACGATGGGAACCGCTCACCCCGAGCCTGTCGAAGGGTGAGCCTGTCGCAGGGTGAGCGTCCTCCAGCCCGCAGGGGAACCCAGTGCCTCGCTCCCCGTACGAGATCATCCACGCGAAGCGCGACGGCGCGGTCCTCCCGGCCGAGGACCTCGCGTTCCTGGTGGACGGGTTCACCCGTGGAGAGATCCCCGCGTACCAGATGTCGGCCTTCTGCATGGCCGTGTTCTTCCGCGGCATGCAGCCGGGTGAGACCCGCGCGCTCACCGAGGCGATGCTGCGCTCAGGCGATGTCCTCGACCTCTCGGACATCCCCGGCGCCAAGATCGACAAGCACTCGACCGGCGGCGTCGGCGACAAGGTCTCGCTGGCCCTCGCCCCGCTCGCCGCCGCCTGCGGCGTGAAGGTGCCGATGATCTCCGGGCGCGGCCTCGGCCACACGGGCGGCACGCTCGACAAGCTCGAGGCCATCCCGGGCTTCCGCGTGGATCTCCCGGTCGAGCGGTTCCGCGCGCTCGTCCGCGACGTCGGCGCCTGCCTCATCGGGCAGACCGCCCGCCTCGCGCCCGCGGACCGCGAGCTCTACGCGCTCCGCGACGTGACCGCGACCGTCGAGTCCATCCCGCTCATCTCCGCCTCGATCATGTCGAAGAAGCTGGCCGAGGGGATCGACGGCCTGGTGCTCGACGTGAAGGTCGGCGCGGGCGCGTTCATGAAGTCCCTCGCCGACGCGCGGGCGCTCGCGGCCTCGCTCGCCGGGATCGGGCGCGCCATGGGCAAGCAGGTGACGGCGCTCCTCACCGCGATGGACGAGCCGCTGGGGCGGACGGTCGGCAACGCGCTCGAGGTGGTGGAGACGATCGAGCTCCTCCGGGGCGGCGGGCCGGCGGATCTGCGGACCGTCACCGTCGAGCTCACCGCGGAGATGCTCCTCCTCGCCGGCGTCGCGGCGGACCTCGCCGCCGCGCGGGCCGCCGTCGAGCGAGCGATCCACGACGGCCGCGGGCTCGCGAAGCTGGCCGAGATCGTGGAGGCGCAGGGCGGCGATCCGCAGGCGATCCGGGATCCCGAGCGCCTGCCGCGGGCGCCGGCGCGGTACGACGTGCCCGCCCCGTCGTCCGGGTGGGTGACCGCCATCGACGGGGAGGCGGTGGGGCTCGCGGCCGTGGCCCTCGGGGCCGGGCGGGCCCGGGTCGAGGACGCGGTCGATCCGGCCGTCGGCCTCGAGCTCCTGAAGAAGGTCGGCGACGCGGTGGAGGCGGGGGAGCCGATCTGCCGCGTGCACGAGGGCCCGCGGAGCGAGCCCCGCCCCGCCATGACGGCTCGCCTGCAGCGCGCCTGGCGCCTGGAGGGGAGCCCGCCGGCCGTCGCCCCGCCCCTCGTCCGGGAGCGCCTCGCATGACCCGCCGCGCCGACCTCCACACCCGCCTCTCCTACGCCCTCGCCTGGATCCGCGGTCAGCTCGAGATCGCGCCGGAGGCGGGCGTCATCCTCGGCTCGGGCCTCTCCGGCTACGCCGACCGCCTGGAGCGCGCGGCGGTGATCCCGTACGACAGCATCCCGGGGTTCCCGGTGTCGCGCGTCCCGGGCCACCCGGGGCGCCTCGTCGTCGGAGCGCTCGCGCGCGCGGACGGCCCGCCGGTCGTGGTCGCGGCGCTCCAGGGCCGCGTCCACGCCTACGAGGGGTGGTCCACCGACGACGTCGCCTTCGGGGCGCGGATCCTGTGCGGACTGGGGGTGAAGCTACTCCTCGTCACGAACGCCGCGGGCGGCGTGAACCCCGCGTACGGCCCGGGCGCGCTCGTGCGGATCGCCGACCACCTGAACCTCTCGGGCCAGAACCCGCTCGTCGGCGAGAACGACGACCGCCTCGGGCCCCGGTTCCCGGATCTCTCGGAGGCCTACGATCGCGGGCTCGCCGCCGTGCTCGACGCCTGCGCGCGGGAGCTCGGGCAGCCGCTGCCCGCCGGCGTCTACGCCTGCCTGCTCGGCCCCTCGTACGAGACGCCGGCCGAGATCCGGATGCTCCGGGCCCTCGGCGCGGACCTCGTGGGCATGTCGACCGTCCCCGAGGTGATCGCGGCGCGCCACATGGGCGTGCCCGTGGCGGGGATCTCGGTCGTGACGAACCTCGCGGCCGGTCTCTCACCGAGGAAGCTCTCGCACGAGGAGGTGGCGGACGTCGCCGGGCGGGTGCGCGACCGCCTCGCGGCGCTCGTGACGGCCTTCCTGTCGAGGGCCTGCGCGGGCCGCGGATGAACGTCGCCCGGCTGTGCTAGCCTCACGTGAGGAGGCTCGCATGGCCCATGGGATCGCCCACGCGCCCGACGCCGGAACCACCGCCGCCCTCGATCGCCGCGACAGCGCGCGCATCCCGCTCCCGCTGCTCGTGCGGGACGAGTCGCTGGGCGGGTCGTTCGAGGAGCGGCAGGGGAACCTCGGGCTGGGGGGCGCCTACTTCGAGGCGCTGCACCCGCCCGCGGGCGACCGGTTCGAGGTGCGGTTCATCCTCCCCGGCGCCCGGGAGGAGATCCGCTCCAGGGCCGAGGTGCTCAAGGTGACGCGCGAGGGCGAGCGGTTCGGCGCGCACCTGCGCTTCCTCGACCTGCCGCTCGAAACCGAGCTGGCCATCGCGCGGTTCCTCCAGCGCTGATGGCCCGCCCGCGCAAGGCCCCCGCCGCGCTCGCCCGCGCCGCCGTCGCCGCGCGGCGGCGAGCGTACGCCCCGTACTCACGGTTCCAGGT
>JAEYOU010000040.1 GCA_023411405.1 Pseudomonadota bacterium
CGCGAAGCGGCGAGCACGGCGCAGGGTCCCGCGCAGCCCCGGTGGACGCGGCAGCGTCCCCGGTCAAGATGGCGGGGGCCCCGGCGCCAAGCCGGCGGGGCGGGGCGGCACGCCCCGTAGAAAGGACAGGCGATGAACGTCTACGAGGGCAACCTCATCGGCACCGGGCTCAAGGCCGCGCTGGTGGTCTCGCGGTTCAATTCGCTCGTCACCGGG
Organism: Pseudomonadota bacterium; assembly: GCA_023411405.1. Taxonomy (GTDB): domain Bacteria; phylum Myxococcota; class Myxococcia; order Myxococcales; family Anaeromyxobacteraceae; genus Anaeromyxobacter. Next base: position 217 of record JAEYOU010000040.1, read on the forward strand.
CAGCTCGAGGCGGGCGCGCTCGACGCGCTCCGCCGCCACGGCCTGAAGGACTCCGACCTCGACGTGTTCCGCTGCCCGGGGACGTTCGAGCTGCCGCCGCTGCTCTCGCGCGTGGCGGCGAGCGGCCGGTACGACCTCGTCGTGGCGCTCGGCGCCGTGATCCGCGGAGGGACGCCCCACTTCGACTACGTGGCGGCCGAGGCGACGAAGGGCGTCGCCCACGTCTCGCTCGAGGCCCCCTGCGCCGTGAGCCTCGGGATCCTCACCTGCGATACGATGGAGCAGGCGCTCGAGCGGGCCGGCGTGAAGGCCGGCAACAAGGGCGCCGAGGCGGCGATCGCCGCCATCGAGCAGGCCAACGTGCTGCGCGAGGCGGGCCGCCTCCCCGCGCGGCGGACGGAGTGACCTTGACCGCCCGGCGCACCCGAGCCCGAGAGCGTGCGCTCCAGGCGCTCTATCAGATCGACGTCGCCGCCGAGGGGATCGACGACGCCCTGGCGGCCTTCTGGAGGAGCTTCGAGCCGGTCGAGCGCGAGGTGCAGGAGCTCGCCGAGGCGCTCGTCCGCGGCGTCGCGGCGCACCGCCGCGAGATCGACGACGCCATCGAGAACGCCTCGGCCCACTGGCGCCTCGACCGCATGGCGCGGGTGGACCGGAACGTCCTGCGCGTCGCGGTGTACGAGCTTCTCCGCACCGACGTACCGGTCAAGGTGGTCATCAACGAGGCCATCGAGCTCGGGAAGAAGTTCGGATCGGAGAGCTCGGGCGCGTTCGTGAACGGGGTCCTGGACAAGATCGCGGGCGGTCTGGCGCCGGAGCGGCGGAACGCCTAGGCTCTGGCTCCTGGGCGGAGGGGAACGAGAGCTGGATGATCGGGTCGGAGGTCGGCCCGAGGCCTGAGGCACCCGACGCCTGAGGCCGGTTCACGAAGGATGAGGAGAAGCGTCCGTGGCACTGAAGATCGAGGTAGCCGAGCTGGGGCTCGCAGCGATCGACGCGCTGGACGTGGACGCGCTCGCCGTCTTCGTCGGCCCGGAGCGGCCGCTCCAGGGGTTCGCGGGGTTCGTGGACTGGCGGATGTGCGGGGCGGTCTCCCGCGCGATCCGGAACGGGCTCTTCCAGGGCGGCGCCGAGGAGGCGCTCCTCCTCCCGTCCGGCGGGCGGGTGCACGCGGGCCGCATCTTCTGCTTCGGCCTCCCGGAGGTGCCGCTCCAGGCGGACGCCTTCCTGCGCGCCGCCCGCCAGGCCTGCGAGGCCGTCGCCCGCGCCGGGAGCGAGTCGTTCGCCATCGCCATGCCTCCCTTCGCCGGCGACCTCTCGCTCGCCGCCCGCCTCTGGATGGAGGCGAGCCTCGTGCGCCCGGTGGGGCGCCAGGTGCTGCTCGGCGAGGCGCGCGCGCTGCAGAAGGAGCTGGCGGCCGCGCGGGTCGAGCGCGGCGCCGACGTGGAGGTGGTGGTCCCACCTTCACGCGTGGAGATGCCGCGGCGGCCCCGCGCCTTGCCGCACGTGGGCGCCGTGATACGCTGACCGCCGGGCCGTTCGCCCGCCCGCGGCCATGTCCGAGCACTCTCCGAAGGCCACCAGCGAGTTCGTCTCCGAGGCGCAGGAGAACATCGACGCCCTGGGGCGCGATCTGCTCCGGCTCGACCGCGGCGGTGAGGATCCCGACCCGGAGCTCCTGAACCAGGTCTTCCGCGCCGCCCACACGCTCAAGGGGCTCTCGTCGATGTTCGGCGTGGAGCGGATGTCGAAGCTCGCGCACGCCCTCGAGGATCAGCTCGACGACGTGCGGATGGGCCGGCGCCCGCTCGATCCGGAGACGGTGGATCTGCTCCTCGAGGCGCCGGAGCTCTTCGCGCAGATCATCGCCGAGGAGTCGGAGGGGCGCCCGCCGGAGACCGCCGAGGCGGCCGCCCGCCTGGCGGAGCGGCTGCGGGGCGGCGGGCGCGGCGCCAGGCCCGCCGGAGATCCGCTCGACGCGCTCGACCTGCCGGCCACGGTGCGGGGCGTGCTCACCGAGTACGAGGAGCACCGGCTGCGCGCGAACGTCCAGAAGGGCGTCGCGCTCCTGCGGGTGAAGGTCTCCTTCCCGCTCGAGGCGTTCGATCGCGAGCTCTCCGAGCTCAACGCGCGCCTCAAGAAGCACGGCGAGGTGGTCTCGACGCTCCCCGCCACCGAGGCCCGCGATCCCCAGTCGATCGGGTTCGAGCTGCTCTACGCCTCCCGCGAGGCGGAGGCCGTGGTCCAGCTCGCGGCCGGGCAGGGCACCGCGGTGGAGCGCGTGCCGCTCCGCGCTGCCC
>JAEYOU010000151.1 GCA_023411405.1 Pseudomonadota bacterium
GTATCCGCCCGGCCGACCGCACGTAGCGGGCCAGGGGGGAGCGTGAGAGGCTTCGGCGACTTCGAGTGGGATCAGGCGACCGCAGCTTGGCGCGCGGCAGCCCAGGCGGGCGGTAGCAGGTAACCGACCGGGGATGGACGTGTTGACACCGGAGTCGCGGGCCCGGTCTACCGCCAGTTGGCCGACATCACCGCGGATGACGCGCCTTCATGGACGAGGGAAGATGTGGCCATGCTCTCGACGACACGAGACAGGCTGACGGGGGCGTTGCCGTCCCCGATTCCCGCCGAGGCAGATCGGATCCTACGAGTCACGGGGGTGCCGCACGAAGCAGTCCTCGACGGATGGGTCGGGCCGACCGTCTTCTCCTCGAACTGTCGGGGGGAAGCACCGGCGTCGTGGCGCAGAGGTGGCCAGCTCTAGCGACCCATGAGCATGCGCATTCGATGGTCCTGGGCCTAATTCGTGAGCGGGACTCCGATCTGGAGCACGCTGCGTTCGTTCTCGAGCCCGGTCGCGGCAGCGTCTTTCTGGTCGATGTTGACGGCCACATGAGCCGATTCGTTAACTCGGACCTGGAGAGGTTTCTCCGATGCCTGGAGGCCTTTGTCTCGTGGTGGGACGAGAGCGTTCGCGCACCACAGCGGGATGGGGGAACTGGGTCCGAGGACGAGGATCGTGAGCGCGGGCTTCGTTTACTTGCCACCACGCTGGAGCAGATCGATTCGAGGTGTCTTGCGGACGCAGATGCTTACTGGCCGGCGTGGATCGACGACCTTCGCACGCTGTGAGCCCTCGTCGAGTCAGCAAGGAGGAGGCGCTGTCGCCGAGGGGATCCAGTTCTGCGGGAGCAGTTCGTCGATCCGCGAGGCCGGGTGGGTCTGCACGCGGAGAAGCACGTCGGCGAGGTAGGCGACGGGGTTGACGCCGTTCACCTCGCAGGTGGCGATGAGGGAGTAGAGGCCGGCCAGGTTCTCGCCGGCGTGGTCGTTGCCCACGAAGAGGAAGTTCTTGCGCCCGAGCGCGGCGACACGGAGGGCGCGCTCGGAGGCGTTGTTGTCGATGGGTACGTGCGGGTCGGTGAGGAAGAGCGTCAGTTCGTCCCACTGCCCGAGCGCGTAGCTGATCGCCTCACCCATGGCGCCGCGCGGCGGGTGCTGGCCCTGTTCGGCGAGCAGCCAGACGTGGAAGGCCTGCATGATCTCCCTGCTCTTCGTCTGGCGCATCTCGAGATGCTCAGGGGTGCCGAGCAGGTCGGCGTCGAGCGCGGCGCGCTCCACCCGGTAGACATCGAGGATGAAGTCCATTGCGCGGCTCGCAGCGACGGGCGCAGCAGACTGCGCGTCGAAGAAGCGACGCCGGACGTGGGCGAGGCAGCCAGCGCGCTCACGGTGGCCTGGCGTGGTGACCTTGTTGTAGCCGGCGTAGGCGTCGGCCACGAGCTTGCCTTCGGTCTCCCCGAGCACCTTCACCGGCGTCTCGCCGGAGCGGCTGTTCGCGAAGACATAGGCGATGAGTTCGCGATCGACCTCGTCGCGGCCGATGAAGCTCCACAGCCAGGCCGTGCGCGTCTTCCCCTTCGCCTGCACGCGCTGGGTCGTCTCGTCGGCGAGTACGATCTCCTTCTCGGAGACGAGCTTCAAGAGCCGCTCGTAGAGTGGGTTCACGATCTCGGCGGTCCGGTGGAAGAGATCGCCCAGCGTCGAGTCGTCCACCTGGACGCCGACGCGGCGGTACGCCTTCGCCTGACGGTACAGCGGCAGCGAGTCGGCGCACTTCGAGACGGCGACCTGGGCCATGAAGGTGGGTCCGAAGCGCGTCTTGTCGAAGACCTTGGCCGGCCCCTCTGCGGTGATGATTGTCTCCCCGCACCGGCAGCGGCACTTCTCGTGGTTGTGGAGCTGGCGCTCTACGATGGCGGGGACGAGTTCGTACAGCACCGACTCCCTGCCGTCGCCGAGCGTGGTGAAGTCGCGCCCGCCACACTTCGGGCAGATCTTCTTCTCCTCGGGCACCTTGTGCTCGATGGAGCGAGTGACGAGCTGGCGCTTCTTCTCCGCGTTCTCGCGCCGGGTCTGTAGCGCCGCAAGCCGCTCCGCCTCGGCGCGCGCCGGGTCGCGGATCGCCTTCGCAACGGACGGCATCTTCTCCGACCGCTTGCCGAAGACGTGGCGCTGCAGCTTCTCGATGGTGGACTGGACGGCGGCGAGCTGTTCGACGGTCTCGGCGTGCTCGGCGCGGAGCTGAGCGAGCTCGACCTCGAGGGCCTCCGCCCGCTCGCGCCACTCACAGCGATGATCGTCGCCGCTCACTGACGACGGTAGATCACGGCGAGGCGGGCTTGTCCATGGGACGCCGGCCCGGAGGATCCTTCTGGGATGGGGGCTTCCAGTGATCGGGGCGCCGGACGCGGCCGAAGTCGATCCCGTCGAGCAGCATCGTGAGCTGCGTGGCGTCGATCTCGACGGCCATCGTGGAGTGTTGTCTCCCACGCTCCCCCACCGCCCGCTCGTCACGCCCCGCCCCCAGCCTGACGTGATCGATTCCCGGAGTGCGCCCTCCGGTGGCCAGGGCTGGAAGGTGGCGGAGACGGAGAAGCCCCG
>JAEYOU010000191.1 GCA_023411405.1 Pseudomonadota bacterium
CGGAAGCGAAGCCAGGCGAGCAAGCCGGCAGGCAGCTCGCTGGCGACCAGCGACGGGCCCCCACGACCGAAAGTCATCGAACAGGAACTCGGCGAGCTACCCGGGCGATACCTTCACGGTCTCTGAGGCGAGGGCGCTGCGGCCCCCTGGCTGAACTGCTGTCGTGATTCGCGATCACCGAAGGTGATCGCGAATCACGAACTGCCGTTCTAGCGCGCCCCCTGCCATAGGTAGTAGCAGCCGTAGTTCGTGTCGTACGTACACGTCTGGCCGCCCCAGGTCGTCTGCCCGAGGCAGTCGATCCCGAAGCGGGCCAGCCCCGAGGCGCTCGACGACTGGATGTGCATGTGCTGCCCGGACGAGCACCCGCTCGCGCCCGGGTGCCAGATGGTCTGGTACCCGGTCGTCACCGCCGCGTTGGCGCGGAGGTTGTCGTAGCAGCTGCCCAGGTTGGCGTTGTTCGCCAGGGTGAAGTCGTGTCCGTTGCCGACCGCGTTGATGCAGCCGCACTGGCGGCTCGTTCCGGCGGGGAAGCCGTTGTCGCCCTTGTACCCCTGCTGATCGCACGCCGCGCGGTTGTTGCCGCAGTTGGCCGCACAGCACTTGCACCAGGTGTCCGTGTTCGCGGTGCCGAAGTTGCAGTTGTTCCCCTGCGCGTCGCAGCCACAGCTCTGGGCACAGAAGTTGTTGGCCACGCCCGAGCAGGCGCCGTTCACGATCGTCTGACCCGAGGGGCAGCAGTAGATCGTCGAGCTGCCGCTCATGCACGCCGAGGAGCCCGGGATGGAGGACCCGGCGCAGTACAGCCCGTACCCGCAGGCCGGGACCGAGCCCGAGCAGCGCCCGTTCACGATCGTCTGGCCCGAGGGGCAGCAGTACCACTGCGTGCTCCCGCTCATGCAGAACGACGAGCCGGGGATGGAGCTCGACGAGCAGTACAGCCCCCACCCGCAGGCCGGGGCGGATCCCGAGCAGCGCCCGTTCACGATCGTCTGACCGGAAGGGCAGCAGTAGATCGTCGAGCTGCCGCTCATGCACGCCGAGGAGCCCGGGATGGAGGACCCGGCGCAGTACAGCCCGTACCCGCAGGCCGGGGCCGACGCGCCGGAGCACCTGTTGGCGGAGGTGATCGTCTGTCCGTACGGGCAGCAGTAGACCGTCGTGCTGCCGCTCAGGCACGCCGAGGCCCCGGGGATCGCGTAGCCCCTGCAGTACAACCCGGATCCGCAGGCCGAGATCGCGGCCTCGGTGCTCTCGCTCCACGCCGACTCCGGCGGCTCTTCCCCAGGCATGGCGCCGCAGGCACACAGGAACAGCACGAGACCGCTGAGAGTCGCCCGTCGTGACATCGCTCCTCCTCGGTGAAGTCGCCCGGTAGACCCTACACGCACGGTGCTCTCCACCGAGAGTCACCGTCGGGATGGGTCTGCGGCCTTCGTGGGGATCGGGGCGTCGCCGCTCCGCGGATGGGTACACGCTCCGTGACGACGATCAAGCGTGCGACCCGCGAAAGGGTGAGCTCCTGAGCGGGAGCGCGAGCTCCTCTACCACCTCATCCGCACCGAGAGCTCCGCGTCCGCGCCGGGGAGGGAGACCGTCGCGGAGGCGAGCGCCGCGTCGTACCGGACGGCGAGCGCCCCGCCGCCCGCGGTCCGGGCGTCCGTCGGGGCGCGCGGGACGCCGTGGACGACGAGGGCCGTCGCCGTCCACCACGTCGGGTACGGGCCCGTCGAGGCGGCGGTCACCGAGATCCCGTCCTTCGACGGCGTGCACGTGTAGTGCACGCGCCGGAGCGCGCCCTCCCGGTGGCCGAACCCCTCGCCGGCGTCGAGGTAGAGCGCGCCGCGGCAGTCCGGCCCGGGCCAGACGTGCACCGTGAGCGTGCCCTGCGGCACGCCGGCCGCGCGTGCGGTCACCGGTCCCTCCGGGACGATCGCCCCGGCCCGGGCGAGCACCCGGACGCTGCCGGCCGCGGGCGGCGTGAGCTCGACCCGGCCGCCCAGGAGCCGCGTCCCCGTCTCCACGTCGAACCACGCGCCGGCCGGGAGCATCACCGAGAAGGGCGCCGAGCCCTCGACCAGCTTCGGGGCGACGAGGAGGTCGCGGCCGAGCAGGAAGGCGCGCTCCTCGGCCGCCGCCGGGTCGGTCGGGTGCTCGAGCCAGAGGGGCCGCATCGGCGGCAGGCCGTTGCGGGCCGCCTCCTCGAAGAGCGTGTACAGGAACGGCAGGAGCCGGTACCGGCGCTCCACCGCCGCGCGCCGTCGCTCCAGGTGCTCGGCGCCGTGCACCCATGGCTCGCGCCGGCAGGTCCCCTTGTCGGAGTGGTTCCGGAAGAAGGGCTGGTAGGCGCCCAGCTCCGTCCACTCGGTCAGGAGGGCCGCGTCCGGGCAGCCGACGAACCCGCCCACGTCGGCGCCGGCGAAGGCGTACCCGGAGACGCCGAGCCCCAGCAACGTGGGGAGCGTGAGCGCCAGCGACTCCCGGTCGGCACGGTTGTCGCCGGTCCAGGTCGCGGCCCAGCGCTGGGTGCCGGCGAACGCCGCCCGGGTGAGCACGAAGGGCCGCGCCGCGGGCCGGAGCGCCCGCACGCCCTCGGAGGTGGCGCGCGCCTGGAGGTGGCCGTAGACGTTGTGGATCGCCAGGTGGTCGGCGATGCGGCCGCCCTCGAGCCGATAGATCACCTCCTCGGGCATCGACTTCTGCACGTTGAGGATCGTGGGCTCGTTCATGTCGTCCCAGAACCCGGCCACGCCGGCCTCGACGTACGGTCGATACAGGCCGCCCCACCAGGCGCGCGTGCGGGCGAGGGTGAACTCCGGGAAGAGGCTCAGGCCGGGCCAGGCCTTGCCCGTGAACGGCTGCGCGTCGGGGCGGAGCGTGCCCTCGTCGGTCCAGTCCCCCGGGTCGTAGATGAAGTGGTCGCCCCGCACGCCGCTGTCGAAGGGCTCGGTCCCGGCCTGCTCCTGGACGTGCGGGTCGGTGGGCACGGCCGTCCGGATGCCGTCGGCGAGCAGGTCTCCGACCATCGCCTCGAAGCGCGGGAAGGCGCGCCGGTTCACCCGGAACGGCGCCCGGTCCTGCTGGAAGTCGATGTCGAGCCAGACGACGTCCACCGGGAACCGCTCCTGCCGGAACCGGGCCGCCAGCGCCCGGACCTCCGCCTCCGACTCGTAGCTGCAGCGCGACTGGTGGTAGCCGAGCGCCCAGCGCGGCGGCAGAGGGGTCCGGCCGGTCAGGGCGGTGTACGCCGAGACCACGTCCCGGGGGTCGGGGCCGGCGAAGAGGTACAGGTCGAGCGCGCCGCGGTCGACCTGCCAGCGGAGCCGGTCGGGGCGGGCGGCGCCCACGTCGGCGTGCGACCGCGCCGCTGCGTCCAGGAAGAGCCCGCGGGCCTCGCCTCCCCGGACCAGGATCGCGAACGGGATCGACTTGTAGAGCGGGTCGGTGCCCTCCTTCCACCCGTAGGCGTCGTAGTTCCAGAACGTGTACGCCGCCCCGCGGCGGTCCTGGGCGCGGGCCTTGTCGCCCAGGCCGTAGACGCGCTCGCCGGCGTGGAGCGCGAGCGCGAACGCCCCGCCGTTCCCGGCAGGGTCCCATGCCACGGCCTCGGGCACCTCGGTCACCGGACGACCGCCGGCGTCGAGCAGCGCGAACGCGAGCGTCCTCCGCTCGACGCGCAGGCCCACGGGGCCCGCGCGCAGCGTGACCTGATCGCCTGCCTCCTCGACCTCGAAGGGCACCCGCTGGATCGCCGCCGGCTCCACCGCGAAGGACGCCTCCGGCGCCTCCGCGCCGATGGGCCAGAGCCGGACGCGCACCGTCCCCGGATACGGGAAGGTGGCGCGGAGGTGGGCGCCGGGGGTGGACACCTCCACGCCGTCCGCGCGCCGGGCGAGGGGCGCGAGGTCGGGCGGGACCGGGA
>JAEYOU010000206.1 GCA_023411405.1 Pseudomonadota bacterium
GTGGGAGGCGGAGCGCAAGCGCTTCGATCCGGCGCAGCGCTGGCTCGACGGGCGGCCCTGGAGCGTCGCGGGGCTCGTCGCGGCGCTGGAGGGCGGCCCCTGCCGTCGCCGGAGGACGCTCGCGCTCGACCTCGCGATCCGCTCGCGCGGCCAGCACCAGCTCGAGACGTCGGCCCTGGCGTCGCGCCAGCTCGCCGACCTGGCCGAGGTCCGGCGCGCGTTGCCGCGGTCCACGGCGACGTAGGGGTGCCTGGCAAGCGCCAGGCGTGCTATTCGAGCGGACCATGGCTGACACGCTGAAGTGGGTCATCGCGATCCTGGTGCTGCTCGCGATCCTGGCCGCGGTCGGGCTCAGCCTCGAGCGCGCCGACCGCCGCAAGCTCCTCGCGTTCGCGCGCGAGCACGGCGGCACCTTCGATCCCGGCTCGTCGATGGAGGGCGCGCCGGTGCCGGAGGCGGCGCCCTTCGACGCGCCGCTCGTGGTCTCGTCCACGGACGACGACGACGGCGATCCACCCTCGTCCAGCACGGAGATCACCTACCGGCGGGTCGTCCGCATCACCGGGGACGAGGCGAGCTACGCCGTCGCACTGCGCCAGGAGAGGAGCTCGAACACCAGGGGCGAGTGGGAGACGACGTCGTACCTCGTCTGCTTCGTCACCCTCGCGCGCGCCGACCTGCCGCCGCTCGAGGTCTTCGCCGCGGCCCCCGGCGGATCCGACTGGGCGTTGGAGGCGATGGGCACCGCCAGGCCGGTGAAGCTCGAGCTGTCCCGTCCGGCGCCGGGGTTCGCAGACGCGTTCGAGCTGCACATCCCGGCGGGCGCGGCGGAGCCGACGCCGGAGGCGCTCGACCGCGTGATCGACCGGACCGTGCAGGCGGAGCTGGTCGCCCAGCGGAAGCTGATCGCTGGCCTCCGGGTCCACGGGAACGTGGTCCGCCTCCAGGCCGTGGGCTCCCCCGTCCGCGAGCAGCACCGGGGGATGTACGAGGTCGCGCGGAAGCTCGCGATCGTCTGGGCTGGGAGGAGCAGGCCGTAGAGAGGACCGGAGCGGCGCGATCGGCGTACGCGGCCGGATCGAGTTCGACGAGGGGGGCGAGGATCGGCTCCACCGCCGCCGCGTGGCCCGCGGCGCGGCGAGGAGCTGGAGGGCCCGGGCCCATCAGTAGTCGTGGCCGTCCCACCCGTCGGCAGCGAAGAGCCGGTAGCCGGTGAGCCCGGCCTTCTCGAACGCTGCCTTGACGTCGTCGCGGATCATGAAGAGGCGCCGCATCGCGGTGCAGCGGAAGATCTTGGCGTCCGGCGAGATAGCCTTCCGGTCTAGGACCAGCTTCTCAATCGCGGAGATCTGATCCTTGTCGAGAGCGTTCATTCGGACCACCGACGCGCTCGGATCGATGGCCGGCTCGCCGCCGAGCAGGTTGAGGATGGCGTAGTCCGGCGCCACCACCTGGTTCTGGTGGTCCTTCAGCGCCACCGGCAGGTACTCCGCGTTCCTCACGCCGAGCCCGTCCAGCAGCTCGCGGACCTTGCGCGACACGATCAGGGCATCCAGTGTATTCGGCTGGAAGTCTTCCAGCTTCCGCGCCTGCGGGAAGTTCCTAGAGAACCGGACGGCCGCGTCGGGCGGGAACTCTTTCGCCAGGGGAACCGCCTCGTCAAACAGGTAGTCGTCCGGCGAGCCGCGAGGATAGGCGTCGATGACGCCTCCGTCTCTCGAGTCCTCGGCGAGGATCCAGTAGTCCATCGGTTCACTCCCAGTAGAGACGGCCGAACTCGTACTTGGTCGGACGGGTGAGCGCCTGGTAGAGCACGTGCTGCGAGTCGGGGTGCGTCTTCGAAACGCCGGTCTGAGCGCCCTCAGGTCGAGCTACCCCGCTCCACCGAGCTCGATCGCCCAGTCGCCGTCATAGTGGGCCGTCATCGGGACGCGCGCGAGGCGCGGGCAGTACTTGAGCTCCCGCTCCACGCGCAGGCCGGCGCGCTCGCCGAGGCGAAGGAGCGCGAGCCCCTCCAGCCAGACGAACCGATGCGGGGCGAAGGTCGTGACCGGGGTCGTGAAGGACCTGGCGCGCGCCTCCGTCACCTGCTCGTACGCGAGCGCAGCGCCGGCGATCGCCTCCTCGAACGCGGCGGCGTCCCCGGCGAGCAGCGCTCGGACAGCCCCGGCACGGTCGGCGTACGCGCCCGGGTCGAGCTCCACGAGGCGGGCGAGGATCGGCTCCACCGCTGCCGCGTCAGCCCGCGGCGCGGCGAGGAGCTGGAGGGCCCGGGCCCACAGGAACTCGGTCTCGTACTCCCTCCCCTCCTCGTCGCGGTCGTCCCGCGACGCCACGGAGATCGCCGCCGCCCGCTCGAAGTCCCCGGCCGCGAGCGCGGCCAGGAGCGGGACGTTCTTCGACGCCGCCGGGAGCGGCAGCGCCCGCCGCCGCAGCAGCTTCAGGAACAGCAGCCCGTTCTCGGCGCAGCGGGTCAGGTTCAGGAAGAGCTTCTGCGCATCCCCGTCCACGAGCAGGCAGGCGACCGCGATGGTGTGCAGGTGCAGCGAGACCGCGTCGTGCTGCCGGAGCAGCTCCTCCGTGCTCGCGCCCGGGCGGAAGCCGTCCATGACCTCGCCGAGCGCGCGGGCCGCGTCGGCGCGGAGGGCGCGGAGATCGATCACCTCAGTAGTCCTTGCCGTTCCACCCGTCGGCGGCGAAGAGCCGGTACCCGGTGAGTCCCGCCTTCTCGAACGCGGCCTTGACGTCGTCGCGGATCATGTACAGCAGACGCCTCGCCGTGCAGCGGAAGATCTTGACGTCTGGTGAGATCGCCCCCCGGTCGACGACAAGCTTCTTGATCTTGTAGATCTGGTCCTGCTCAAGATCGTCCATGACCACGACCGACGCGTTCATGTCAATCGCCGGCTCGGCCCCGATCAGGTTGAGGATGGCGTAATCGGGCGCCGCCACCTGGCTCGCATGGTCCTTCACCGCCACCGGGAGGTACTCGGCGTTCTTCACGCCGAGCCCGTCCAGCAGCTCGCGGACGCGTCGCGACACGATGAGCGCCCCGAGCGTGTTCGGCTGGAAGTCCTCCAGCTTCCGCGCCTGCGGGAAGTTCTTCGAGAACCGGACCGCCGCGTCGGGCGGGAACTCGTTCGCGAGGGGAATCGCTTCGTCAAACAGGTAGTCGTCGGGCGAGCCGAGAGGGTAGGCGTCGATGACGCCCCCCTCCCTCGACTGCGCGGTGAGGACCCAATAGCTCATGAGGGTGACTCCTAGTAAAGACGACCGAACTCGTACTTGGTCGAGCGGGTGAGCGCCTGGTAGAGCACGTGCTGCGAGTCGGGGTGGTCGAGCTGCCTGCCAGAGCACTTGGCGGCGACGCTCGAACGCCCGAGATCGACGAGGAAGTTCCAGCAGTCGTCCTCGACTTTCTTGAGTCGCTCGAAGAAGTTCGCGACCACATCCTTGTGGTCCGGCGGCGGCTGCTTCTTCACGAGCTTCTGGACGCGCTTTGCGACCTCCTGCAGCTTGCCGATGACCCACTTCGTATACTCGGGGTGATCGCTCGGATGCTGCAAGAGGCCGTGCACCGGCGCTCCCCACGCGAGCTTCGGCAACATGATGATGTTGTGGCCGTGGTTGATGTCGTACGGCGTCTGCAGCAGCAGCTTCTTCTGTTCGTCCGTGAATGCCGGCCGATCGTTCTCGTCCTTCAGGTCGAACGCGGAGGCGGGGACCATGTGGTGCGCCTCCCACGGGTACGGGCACCGCTGGTTCGCCTTCCTCCCCGCCGCCGAGCGCGCGCCCGGGTTGAAGTTCGCGACCGGGCCGCCCGGGAACGCGGTGTGCTTCTGGCACAGCTTCGCGATCCTCTCGAGGTAGTCGCGGCTGAAGTCCTGATACACGCCCGCCGGAGAGACCTCCCGGTTCGGAACGGAGCTCCTGTTCGCCGCAAGGAAGTCATGCCCCCGCTGCGCGTACCCGCCGGGCTCCTTGGAGAGGATCGCCTGGTTGGGCTTCGACTCGTCGGCGTGCTCGGCCGCCTCCCCCTCCTTCTCCTTCTCCTTCTTCTCCTTCTTCTTCGCGGGCGCGGCGGTGAACAGCAGCTTGTCGGCGGCATCGCCGACCTTCTTCACCATCTCTGCGACGAAGGTGTCGACGAGCTTCTGCGCCTGGCTCATGACGGCTTCCCTCCTCGAGCGCCCGACGTCACCGCCACCGCGGCGCGCTCCCCGGCGTCCGCCGAGGAGAGCAGCGCCAGGGTGGACGTCCCCGCGTACCCGCGGGCGAGCCCGCGCGCCGCGATCGCGAGCGCCAGCGCCCCGCTCGCCGCCCCGGTGCTCCCGAAGCCGCTCGCGGGCAGCCACAGCGGGGCGTCCGCGAGGGGCCGCGCACCGAGCGCCACGAGGCGATGCTGCATCATCCCGAGCTCGTGGGCGCGGTGCGTCTCGCCGTCGTGGTCGGACACCAGCACCGGCGCGGCCCTGCCGCCCCCGGCCGGCCCGATCGCCCGCAGGAGACAGTCCGCCAGGGCGCGGCCGTCGGACGGCGCCGGCGCTCCCAGCGGGTGCGGATCCCTCCCGAGGACCGGCGCGTGGACGAGGACCTCGGCTCCCCCTTCGGCCCGCGCGCGCGGCGGCGGCTCGAGGAGGAACGCGGCCGCGGCCTCTCCCGGCGCGAGGCCCACGGGCTGGTCGCTGGTCTTGAGGCGGCGCTCCGTCGCGAGGAGCGCCAGGGCGTCCGGGCTCGCGAGGCTGTCGACGGCGCAGAGGAGCGCGGATCGCACCGCGCGCGAGGCGATGGCCTGCTG
>JAEYOU010000263.1 GCA_023411405.1 Pseudomonadota bacterium
CGGTGGGCGAGTGCGGCCTCGACGCGGCGACGGCAGATCCCACCGCCGGCCCGTTCGCGGCGCCGATGGAGCGCCAGCTCGCGATCCTGCGCGGTCACCTCGCGCTCGCGCGCAAGCACCGGCTGCCGGTGCTGCTCCACTGCCTCCGGGCGCACCCGGCGCTCCTCGCGCTGCTCGAAGGGGAGTCCCTCCCGGCGGGCGGCGTGATGCACAGCTACTCCGGGGGCGCCGACCTGGTCCGCCCGTACGCGGCCGCCGGCCTCTGGTTCTCGTTCGCCGGCCCGGTCACCTACGCGCGGGCGCGGAGGCCGCTCGAGGCCGCGCGCGCGGTCCCGCGCGACCGGCTCCTCCTCGAGACCGACGCGCCCGATCAGACGCCGCGCCCGCACCGCGGCCGCAACGAGCCGGCGTTCCTCCGCGAGACCGCGGCGGCGCTCGCGAGTGGGCTGGGGATGTCCGTGGCGGAGCTCGACGTCCTGACGACCACGAATGCTGCCCGACTGTTCGGCTTGCGGTCTGCCGGCGATGATCGCTCGGCCTGAGCCCATCACCGCTCGTGCTTCGACAGGCTCAGCACGAGCCGAACGGAGCGAGTGCGGCCGCTCACCGGAACCCGTCGAAGGGTGAGCGAGCGCGGACTCGAGAACCCGCTCACCCTGAGCCTGTCGAAGGGTGAGCGGACGCGCCCGCCGCGTGTTCATCGCCGTGACCTCACGCGCGTTTGCCGTGGCGACGCGCCCGGTGATACTAGGCCCGCCATGCCCCGCCCCATCGCCCCCGAGCTCGACCGCACCGCCCGGCTGCTCGGGCTCGAGGCGATGGAGCGGCTCGCGCGCGCACACGTGGTGGTCCTCGGGATCGGCGGCGTCGGGACGTTCGCCGCCGAGGCGCTGGCGCGCGCTGGGGTGGGGCGGATCACGCTCGTGGACGGCGAGCGGATCGAGGCGACCAACTCCAACCGCCAGCTCCACGCGCTCCGCGGCGTCCACGGCGAGAACAAGGCCGAGGCCATGGCGGCGCGGCTCCGGCTCGTGCACCCGGACCTCCGGGTGGACGCGGTGCCCGCGTTCTACGGCGAGGAGAACGCGGAGCGGCTGGTGCCGGACGGCGTCTCGGCGGTGATCGACGCGATGGACACCGTGGTCGCGAAGCTCCACGTCATCGTCCGCTGCCGGGAGCGCGGCGTCTTCCTCGTCACCGCGCTCGGCGCCGCGCGCCGGCTCGACCCGACGGCGATCCAGGTGACGGACCTCTGCGACTCGCACACCGACCAGCTCGCCAAGGACGTTCGCAAGTACCTCCGGCGGCGGCACGGCGTCCCCGCCACCGAGCCGACCGGCGTGCGCGCGGTCTGGTCGGTCGAGGAGCCGCGGCCGACGCTCGCGCTCCCGGGCGACGAGGACGGCGTCCCGGGCGTCCGCGCCCGGCCCGAGGGCGCGCGACGGCGGGAGCCGCGCCTGTACGGGAGCGCGGTGTTCGTGACCGGCGCGTTTGGGCTCGCCGCCGCCGGGGCGGTGGTCGAGCGGCTCACGGACATCTCGCCGCGCACCCACAAGGTGCTCTCCGAGGCCGAGCGGTCGCGGCGCCGGAAACCGGCTCGCTCGCGCGCACGCTGAGCGGCGCGGGCGCGGGAAGCCTGTTATACGGTCCGAAACACTGCGCTTCGGAGGATCTCCCCGCATGGCCACCAAGAGCTTCGACGCCGTCGTGATCGGAGCGGGCCCGGGCGGCTACGTCGCCGCCATCCGGCTCGCCCAGCTCGGGAAGAAGACCGCCCTCGTCGACCGCGAGGAGCTCGGCGGCGTCTGCCTGAACTGGGGGTGCATCCCCTCCAAGGCGCTCATCGCCGCGGCCAACCTGGTCGAGGACATCAAGGGCGCGGGCGACCGCGGGATCCTCGTGGGGGAGCCGAAGGTGGACGTCGCGAAGCTGCGCGCGTTCAAGAACCAGGTGGTCAAGAAGATGACCGGCGGCGTCGGGTTCCTCGAGAAGGGGAACGGCGTCGAGGTCGTCAAGGGCACCGCCCGGTTCGTCTCGGCGAACGCCGTCGACGTGGACGCGGGCGGCGAGAAGGTCCGGCTCGAGGCCAACGCGTTCATCGTCGCCACCGGCGCCCGGCCGATCGAGATCCCCGGCTTCCGGGTCGACGGCGAGGTGGTCTGGTCCGCGCGCGAGGCGGTGGACCTCCCGGAGATCCCGCGGCGGCTCGTCTGCATCGGCGGCGGCATCATCGGGATGGAGCTCGGCACGGTCTACGCCAAGCTCGGCAGCCAGGTGACGTTCCTCGAGGCGCTGCCGCAGGTGCTCACCGGCGTCGATCCGGACGCCGTCCGGCTCGTCACGAAGGGGCTCAAGGAGCGCGGCGCGACCATCCACGTCAACGCGAAGGCGGTCGGCCACGACGCCGGCGGCGGCGCGCGCGTCGTCCGCGCGGAGATCGACGGGAAGCCGACCGAGATCCCCTGCGATCGGATCCTGGTCGCGGTCGGGTTCAAGCCGACGATCGAGGGGCTCGGCCTGGACGCGCTGGGCGTGAAGCTCACGCAGCGCGGCTACATCCAGGTGGATCCGTCCTACCGGACGAGCGTCCCGTCGATCTGGGCCATCGGCGACATCGCCGGCCCGCCGCTCCTCGCGCACAAGGCGTCGAAGGAGGGCGAGATCGCGGCCGAGGCCATCGCCGGCAAGAAGACGGTGCGCGACTGGGTGGCGCTGCCGTCGGGGATCTTCACCGACCCGGAGATCGCGGTCGTCGGCCTCTCCGAGGAGGAGGCGCGCAAGGCCGGGCACGACCCCGTCGTCGGCAAGTTCAACTTCGCCGCCCTCGGCCGCGCGGTGGCCATCCACCACGCCGAGGGGTTCGTGAAGGTGGTCGGCGACCGGGGCTCGAAGCTCCTGCTCGGCGCGACCATCTGCGGCCCCGAGGCGGCGGACCTCATCGCCGAGCCGGCGCTCGCCCTGGAGATGGGCGCCTACCTCGAGGACGTCGCGCTCACGATCCACGCCCACCCCACGCTGCCCGAGGCGTTCATGGAGGCCTGCAAGGCGGCGCTGGGCGAGGCGATCCACGCGCTCAACCGCCCCGAGCGGCCGCGCCGCGCGGGCGCGGAGGCCAGCGCGTAGCGCGCCGTGCGTACCCTCCGGACCTACCGGCTCGGCCGGGTCGAGTACGAGGACGGGCTCTCGCTCATGCGGATCGCGGCCGCCGCGATCCGCGCGGGGAGTCCGCCCGGGACCGACTACCTGTTCCTGCTCGAGCACCCGCCGGTCGTCACGCTCGGTCGCTCGGCGAACCGGGACAACATCGTGGCCGCGCCGGCCTGGCTCGAGCGCCAGGGGTTCGAGGTGCACGAGACGAACCGCGGCGGCGACGTCACCTACCATGGCCCGGGCCAGGTGGTCGGCTACCCCGTGGTCGACCTCGCGGATCGTCCCGACGTGCGGCGCTACGTGGGCGCGCTCGAGGAGGCGATGATCCGCACCTGCGCCGGCTACGGCCTCGACGCGGGCCGCCACCCCGAGCACCGCGGCTGCTGGATCGGCGCGCGCAAGATCGGCGCCGTCGGCGTCCACTTCTCGCGGTGGATCACGAGCCACGGCTTCGCCTTCAACGTCCGGCCCGACCTCGCGCACTTCCGGTCGATCGTGCCCTGCGGGATCGCCGAGCCCGGGCTCGGCGTCACCTCGCTCGAGGCGGAGCTCGCCGCGCGCGGCCGGCCGGCCCCGCCGACCGCCGAGGTCGAAGAGGCGCTCGCCGGTCACCTGGCCGAGGCGCTCGGACGCCGGCTCGACCGCGGCGCGCCCGACCTCCGCACGGTGTCGGTCG
>JAEYOU010000280.1 GCA_023411405.1 Pseudomonadota bacterium
GCGCACGGCCGCCCGCACGTCGGCGGGGAGGGCGCGGCACGCCGCCGTGACCGCGACCCACCAGCGCTCGGGGTCCGTCTCGGCGAGGCCGGGGCCCGGGCGCTCGACCGCGTACGGGGCGTTCGCCTCGGCCGCGGCCTCGCCCCGCTCGTCGATCGCGAGCGCCTTCGTGGAGCTCGTCCCGATGTCGAGGCCGAGGAGCATCGGACGCCGTGCCGCACGATACCGCCGCGGGTGCGCCGGGGCGACGGTGTTACCCTCCAGGGCGAGACGAGGGCCTCGACCGTGGACGCGACGAGCGGAGCGGAGCGGAAGAAATGGGCGGTCCTGGCGGCGGTCGGCGTCGGGACCTTCATGTCGGCGCTCGACGGCAGCATCGTCAACACCCTCCTCCCGCGGATCGGCGGCGCGCTCGGCGCGACGGTCGCAGAGACCCAGTGGATCGTGGTCGTCTACCTCCTCGTCGTGAGCGGGCTCCTGCTCGTCGTCGGGCGGCTCGGCGACATGCGCGGGCACAAGGACGTGTACGTCGCCGGGTTCGCAGGCTTCGTCGTGAGCTCCGCCCTGTGCGGTCTCTCGCCCTCGCTCCCCTGGCTCGTGGGCTTCCGCGCGCTCCAGGCCCTCTCGGCGGCCATGCTCTTCGCGAACGCGCCGGCGATCCTGACCGCGAGCTTCCCGCCCCAGGAGCGCGGCCGGGCGCTCGGCCTCCAGGCGGTGATGACCTACCTCGGGCTCTCGGTGGGGCCGCCGCTGGGAGGGCTCCTCGCGACGCACCTCGGGTGGCCGTCGATCTTCTACGTGAACGTGCCGGTGGGCGCGGTCGGCCTGTGGCTCAGCCACCGCAACATCGCCCGCGACAGGCCCGCGGGACCGCCGCCGCGGTTCGACGTGCTCGGGGCGGGGCTGTTCTTCGTCGGCCTCCTCTCGCTGCTCCTCGCGCTCAACCAGGGGCACGCGTGGGGGTGGGCGTCGCCCGCCGTCGTCGGCCTCCTCGCCGTCGCCGCGGCGGGGCTCGCCGCGTTCCTGCACGTCGAGCGGCGCCGGACCGCGCCCATGCTGGACCTGTCGCTGTTCGGGAGCCGCGTCTTCAGCGGCGCGGTGTTCAGCGCGATGCTGAGCTACGTCGCCCAGTTCGCGGTGCTCTACCTGCTCCCGTACTACCTGCGCCACCGCGGGCTCCGCGCCGACGTCGCCGGGCTCGTGCTCACGTCCCAGCCCGTGGTGATGATGCTGACCGCGCCCTTCGCGGGATCGCTCTCCGATCGCATCGGCACGCGCGGGCCGATCGTGGTCGGGCTCGCCGTCCTCGCGGGCGGGCTCCTCCTCCTCTCCGCCGTGGGGCCCGCCACCCCGTGGGGCTTCGTCGTGTTCGCGATGGCGGTG
Source organism: Pseudomonadota bacterium (assembly GCA_023411405.1). GTDB lineage: Bacteria > Myxococcota > Myxococcia > Myxococcales > Anaeromyxobacteraceae > Anaeromyxobacter. Next base: position 1,384 of record JAEYOU010000280.1, read on the forward strand.
TGCGGCGTCGGGTTCGGCTGCTTCGTCGCGCCCAACAACAGCCGGCTCCTCGGGGCCGCGCCCCCGAACCGCCGCGGCATCGCCTCCGGCGTGCTCGCGGGCGCGCGCAACGTCGGCATGGTGCTCGGCGTCGGGCTCGCCGGCGCGGTCTACACGACCGTGCTCGCCCGCCGCGGCGAGGGTGCCGTCGTCGACGGCGTCTCGGTCTCGCTCCGGGCGGTGGCGGGCCTGACGCTGCTCGCCGCGTTCACGTCCTGGCTCGAAGGGAAGGGGAGCGGGCCCGCGGCGCCTCGGACGGGCGCTCAGGGCTGAAGCGCCGCGCTTGCGATCGGGTCGCCGCCCCTCCACCCCTCCCTCGCCCGCCCCTCGCCGCGGCGCGGCGCGAGGCGCACCGTTCGGCCGAGGAGGAGCGAATGTCCGAGCCGAAGTCCCGCGCCCGCAAGATCGAGACGGTCGTACCGGGCGTGTTCCACTGGAGCGTGAACGACGACCGGATCGGCTTCCGCGGGGACGCCTGGGCGGTGAAGGGCGAGGGCGCGGTCGTGTGGATCGATCCGCACCCGCTCCAGGCGCCCGCCCTGGAGGAGCTCGAGCCGCCGACCGACATCGTCATCACCATCCAGTCCCACCAGCGGGCGGCCTGGCGCTACCGCCGCCGGTTCGGCGCGAAGGTGCACGCGCCGAAGGGCGCCCAGGGGCTCGAGGAGGAGCCGGACCGCTGGTATGGCGAGGGTGATCGCCTGCCCGCCGGCCTGCGCGCCGTCCACGCCCCCGGCCCCTGCGACGCGAGCTGCGCGCTCCTCCTCGAGCGCCCGGACGGGGTCGTCGCGTTCACCGGCGACCTCGTGGTCGAGGACGACGAGGGCCGGCTGACGTTCGTCGCCGACGCGTACCAGGACGAGCCGCGCCGTACGCGCGACAGCGTCCGCAAGCTCGCCGGCGAGCGGATCGAGGTCGTGTGTCCGGGCCACGGCCCGCCGATCCTGTCGAAGGGGGCGCAGGCGCTCGCGGCGGTGCTGGAGCGGGAGGCGGGAGGCTGAGAAGGCGGGCCTGCGCCGCCGCGGGCTCCGCGGCGAGGCAAGGGCGCGCTCACCGCTCGGCCAGGAGCTCGATGATCGTCCGCGCGAAGAGGTGCGCGTGCGCCCCGGAGCGACCGGTGACGAGGTCTCCGTCCACGACCACGTCCTCGTCGGTGTAGACGGCGCCGTACGCCGCGGCGTCGCCGACGAGGTTGTTGTGGCAGGTGACCCGGCGGCCCCGCACCAGCTCCGGCGCGCGGGAGACGAGCCACAGGCCGTGGCAGATGATCCCCTTCACGATCCGCCGGTCGGCGAAGACCCTCTTCAGGAAGGTGACCGCCGGGGGGAGCTTCGCGGGATCCTCGCTGTACCGCAGCCGATCCGAGACCATCCCCGAGGGGACGATCACGGCGGAGAAGCCGGCCAGGTCGCCGTCCGAGATCGCCTCGAAGCTCTCCGCGCACTCCATCGGCGCCCGGTGCTCGTGCCCGAGGAAGGTGAGCCGCTCGTTCCCCCACAGCCGCGAGAGGAAGTGCAGCTCGGCCCCCTCCTCGGGGAACCGGTACCGGTAGTAGAAGATCTCGTTCTCGTAGTAGTCGCTCTCCAGGAGCACGCAGATCTTCTTCCCCTCGAGCCGTCCCTTGCGCATGGTTGACTCCATGTGAACCGTCAGGCGACCTGCTCTCCGGCGGACTGCTCGACCCGCGGCGCGCCCGCCGCGCCCCGGTAGCGGAACGACAGGATGGTGATGTCGTCCGACTGGGGCTCCCCGGCGGCGTGCTCCGCCACGGACCGCGCCACCGCGGCCACCAGCGCCTCCGGCGAGGCCCCGGAGGCTGCGCGCACGGTCTCGGCGAGCCGCCGCTCCGAGTACTGCTCCCTTCGCGCGTTCATCGCCTCGGTGACGCCGTCGGTGTAGGCGACGAGGCCGTCGCCGGGGGCGAGCACGACGCTCCGGGTCTCGTACACGGGATCGGGCGAGGCGCCCAGGACGAACCCGGGCGGCAAGGGCAGGCGCTCGACGGCCCCGCCGGCGTGGACGAGGAGCGGCGGGTTGTGGCCGGCGTTGGAGTAGCTGAGGAGGCCGGTCGAGAAGTCCAGCACGCCGCAGAACACGGTGACGAACATGAGCTCGTCGTTCTCGCCGAAGATCTCGCGGTTCACGCGGGAGAGGAGCTGGTGGGGAGGGAGCCCCGGCTCGTGGAGCCCCTTGAGCAGGGTCTTCGTGACCGCCATGAAGAGCGACGCCGGCACCCCCTTGTCCGAGACGTCGCCGACGGAGAACACCAGCCGCCCCTCGCGATCGAGAAAGAAGTCGTAGAAGTCGCCGCCGACCTCGCGCGCCGACTGGAGGCTGGCGAACAGGTCGCACTCGGGCCAGTGCGGCGGCTTGGGGAGCATCTTCGGGACCATGCTGAGCTGGATGTCGCGGGCGACGAGGAGCTCGCTCTCGATCCGCTGCTTCTGCTGGCGGAGGAGGTCGCGCTGGCGCCGGGTGGCGCGCTCCCGGAGCAGGTTCACGAGGATGAAGAAGAAGGTCGCGGTGCCCAGGGTGTTGGCGAGGATCATCGCCGCGCCGCCCACCCGCGTGAGCGCCCACGCGTGCTCGAACGGCTTGCAGACGAGGAGGACCTGGCCGAGGTGGTAGACCTGAACCGCCGCCGCGACGATCGCCGCCTGCAGGGCGCCGGGGAACCGGCCGGTGCGACGGGTGGTGAAGTGATGGTAGAGGCCGGCGACGATCCCGGCCACCACCGTGGAGGCCGCGCTGGCCGTCCGGGTGAAGTCGGGAACGCCCCCGACCGGGCTTCCGCCCGTGAGGTACCGATGCGCGCCGGCGATGAGCCCGGTGACGGTCCCGACGAGCGGCCCGCCGGTGAGCCCGGCCACCACCGGCCCGATGTAGCGGGTGTTGCAGACCGCGCCGAAGACGTGGATCCCGCTCATCGTCCCGTAGATCCCGAGCAGGCTGAAGACCGAGATGAGGAACAGCGTCGCCCGCGGGCTCCTCCGCCGCTCGAGGACCTCGTGGAACACCGGGGTGCGCGTGACGAGGTACGACGCCACCAGCACCACCGCCATGCTGTTCACGGCCGAGACGACCAGGTGCAGCGCCGCGTTCATCAGGTCTCCTCTCTCGTGCCGCCGGCGCCCGCCCGCGGCTCCCGCAGCGCGCCCGCCCAGCGCCGCCCCGTCTCCGCCAGGTTGACGAGCGCCGCCAGCGCCACCGCCACGACGAGCGCGATGTTCACCCGCAGGCTCACGGCCACGGCCGTGCTCTCGGCAACCCGCGCCCGGGCCGCGAACAGCCCCACGAGCTGCCAGGCCGCGATCAGGGAGGTCACCGTCATGAAGGCCATCGGCACCAGCGTCACCCAGGCGTACCGGCCGCGCCCCGATCGCAGGATCAGGCCGGTCCCGATCCCGAGCGCGGTCGTCGCCAGGATCTGGTTGGCCACGCCGAACATCGGCCAGATGGTGGAGACGCTGCCAGTCTGGACCATGAAGCCCCACAGCGCGACCACCGCCAGGCTGGCGAGGTAGATCGACACGGGGCCGCGCCGGCGCAGCGCCGGGTGGAGGTGGCCGCCCAGCTCCTGGAGGAGCATGCGCCCGACCCGCGTCCCGGCGTCCACCACCGTGAGGATGAAGAGCGCCTGGAACAGCAGGCTGAAGTTGTACCAGTAGGGCGCGAGCGACGCGCCGCCCAGGAGACCGGAGAGGAGCCGGGTCATGCCCACGGCCAGCGAGACCGAGCCGCCCGGCCGCCCCGCGACGTCCGCCCCCACCAGGCGCGAGAGCTCCGCCAGCGACTCCTGCCCCAGCCCGAGCTCGGCGAAGAGCGCCGGCGGGAGGTGGGTGTTGATGCCCAGGAAGTCGCCGGGGAGCATGGTGGTGGCGGCGATGAGCGCCAGCACGCCCACCACGCCCTCGGCGAGCATCGCGCCGAACCCGACCAGCGGCAGGTGCGCCTCGCTCGCGACCATCTTGGGCGTCGTGCCCGTCGCGATGAGGCTGTGCATCCCGGAGATGGCCCCGCAGGCGATGGTGATGAAGAGGAACGGGTAGACCGGGCCGGGGACGATCGGCCCGCCGCCGTGGACGAACTCCGTCACCGCCGGCATGCGGAGGGCCGGCCCCAGGACCACCACCGCCAGCGCGAGGAGGGCGAAGGTGCCGAGCTTGAGGTAGGAGGAGATGTAGTCGCGCGGCACGAGCAGGAGCCACACCGGCAGTGACGAGCTGAAGAAGCAGAGGACGCACAGGCAGAGGAGGAGCGGTCCACCACTGATCGTGAACGCCGGCGCCAGCCACGAGCCCGGGACCCAGCGGCCGGCCACCACCGCGGCGAGGAGCAGCCCGACGCCGAGCAGGCTGGCCTCGCCCACGCGGCCCGGCCGGACGTGCCGGAGGTACAGCCCCATCCCGACGGCGATGGGGATGGTGAGCGCGACGGTGAACGTGCCCCAGGGGCTGCCGGACAGGGCGTTGACGACGGCGAGCGCGGAGCCGGCCACCCCCACCACCATGCCGAAGAGGATGATGAACGCGACCGCGATCCCGGAGCTCCGGCCGATCTCCTCGCGCGCCAGCTCGGCCAGCGAGCGCCCTTCCCTGCGCACCGAGGCCGCCAGCACCACCAGATCGTGAACGGATCCGGCCAGCGTCGCGCCGACGAGCATCCACAGGAAGCCGGGCAGGTAGCCGAACTGCGCCGCCAGCGTCGGCCCGATGAGCGGGCCGGCGCCGGAGATGGCGGCGAAGTGGTGGCCGAAGACGATCCAGCGGTTGGTGGGGTGGTAGTCGATCCCGTCGTCAAGGCGCGTCGCGGCGGTGGGGCGGGCCGGATCGAGCGCCAGGACGCGCGCGGCCACGAACGCGCAGTAGAACCGGTAGCCGAGGGCGTAGGTGCAGGTGGCGGCGACGAGCAGCCAGACCGCGTTGACCGGCTCGCCCGGGCGGACGAGCCGAGCCACGTGGGCCATGGCCCAGGCGGCGCAGCAGGCGACGGCGATCCAGAGAAGTCGCTTCATGGGCTCCCGCGCCCGCGGCCGGCGGCGCTCCTCCTCACCGGAGGCGGACCTCGAACACGTTCCGGTTCCTCCCGCCCCGCCGCTCGTAGGCGAAGCGGTCGACGTTGCGCACGGCGAGCAGGATCCCGAGGCCGCCCACCGGCCGCTCCTCGAGCGGTCGCTCCAGCGCCGCCGCGTCGGGGACGGGGTGCGCGAGCGGGTCGAACGGCGCGGCGCCGTCCTCGAGCACGAGGCGGAGGAGCGCCGGATCGTACTCGCCGGACAGGAACAGCTCGCCGGTGCGGTTCGCCTCCTCGTGTCCGTGGACGATCGCGTTGGTGGCGATCTCGTCGACCGCCAGCTCCAGCCGGTGCGCCGGCCGCCCGCCCAGGCCCGCGGCCTGGGCCGCCTCGCGCACCCAGACGCGGATCGCCCCGAGGGAGTCGAGCACCGCCGGGAACGTTCGCGGGGCGAGGGCGGTCATGGCGCCGGCCCTCCCCTAGGCGTCCTCGAGGACGACGCTCCTGGCGAAGCCGCTCATCTCCAGGGTCTCGCGCACCGAGGCGCCGCAGCCGACCAAGGTCAGCGCCACCCCGCTGCCCATCTTCTGCTTCGCGAAGATGAGCACCCGCAGGCCGGCGCTGGCCATGAAGGTGAGGTCCTTCATGCGGAGCACGACCGCCGCGGGGGTGCGCGCCGCCACCTCCTCGATGGCCCGCTTGAACTCGCCCGCCGCGGCCGCGTCCAGCTCGCCCGACAGCGAGAGGCGGGCCTCGCGGGTGGAGGGCTCGAACGACTCGATCTGAACGGCGAACGCCATGGCTTTCACCTCCGCGGCGAGGGAGCCCCTCGCTCAGCGACCGACGAGTACCACCACCGAACGTCCCCCGACCAGGAACGATCCCTGGTCGTCGAGCCTCGGCTCTTCACCCGGCGGGAAGGAGTCCTCCGGGCTGGGAACCCCGGTGTTCACGGCCACATGCCAGGCGCGGCCCGCACGCGGCGCCGGCAGCTCGAAGGGCAGCGCGTCCCAGTGCGCGTTCAGGGCCACGTAGACGTCGTCGTCGGCCTCCCGTCCGGCGAGCTGGTCGCCCGCGAGCAGGAAGGCGAGCACGCGGCTGTCGGGCCCGAAGTCCGCCCACCACGCCCGCGTCCCGTGCCAGGAGACGTCGGATCGCCCGCTGCCGTTCCGGTCGCGATTCTGGAGGTGCTCCCGCTGCCGCAGCACCGGGTGCGCCCGCCGGAAGGCGATAAGGTTGCGCACGAAGCGGAGGAGGTCGGCGTTCTGCTCGGCGAGCCGCCAATCGAGCCAGCTCACCTCGCTGTCCTGGCAGTAGGAGTTGTTGTTCCCCTGCTGCGTCCGCCCCAGCTCGTCGCCCATCAGCACCATCGGGACGCCCTGGCTCACGAGGAGGACGGTCCAGGCGTTCCGGACGAGCCGCCGGCGGAGGGCGAGCACGGCCGGGTCCGCGGTCTCTCCCTCGGCGCCGCAGTTCCACGAGTGGTTGTCGTCGGCGCCGTCGCGGTTCCCCTCGCCGTTGGCCTCGTTGTGCTTGTGGTCGTAGGAGAACAGGTCACGGAGGGTGAAACCGTCGTGGCAGGTGACGAAGTTGACGGAGGCGGTCGGGCCGCGGCGGTTCGCGCCGTAGAGGTCGGGCGAGCCCTGGAGGCGCTGGGCCAGCGCGCCGACCATGCCGGCGTCGCCCTTGAGGAAGCGCCGCACCTCGTCCCGGTACTTCCCGTTCCACTCGGCCCAGCGGCCGTACGCGGGGAACGAGCCCACCTGGTAGAGCCCGCCCGCGTCCCATGCCTCGGCGATGAGCTTGCACTTCGCGAGCACCGGATCGAAGGCCAGGCTCTCGAGCAGGGGAGGGTTCTTGAGCGGCGCACCCCAGGGATCTCGGCCCAGGATCGAGGCGAGATCGAAGCGGAACCCGTCTACGTGGTACTCGCTCGCCCAGTAGCGCAGGCAGTCGAGCACCAGGTTTCGCACCACCGGATTGTTGCAATTGAGCGTGTTCCCGCACCCGGAGAAGTTGAAGTAGTACCCGTTCGGCGTGAGCATGTAGTACGTCTGGTCGTCGAGCCCGCGGAAGCTGAAGGTCGGTCCCTGCTCGTTCCCCTCGGCGGTGTGGTTGAAGACGACGTCGAGGATCACCTCGATGCCGGCTCGGTGGAGGTCCTTGACGAGCGTCTTGAGCTCGTCCACCTGCATCCCGTGCTTGCCGGTCGCGGCCAGGCCCGCCTTGGGCGCGAAGAAGCCGACGGTCGAGTAACCCCAGTAGTTGAAGAGCTGCGCGCCGGTCTCGGGGTGGCGCCGCGCGTTCTCCCACTCGTCGAACTCGTAGATGGGCATGAGCTCGACGCAGTTCACGCCGAGCGCCTGGAGGTGCGGGATCCGCTCGCGGATGCCGGCGAAGGTGCCGGGGTGGCGGACGCCGCTCGAGGGGTGGCGCGTGAACGAGCGGACGTGCATCTCGTAGATGACGAGGTCCTCGATCGGGATCTCGAGCGGGCGGTCCTCCTCCCAGTCGAAGTCCTCGAACGCCAGTCGGGCCCGGTACGGGAAGGGATCGCTCCAGCGCGGCTCGACCGCCCAGGTGTCGCGCCCGCCCACCGCCTTGGCGTACGGGTCGAGCAGGATGCGGCTGGGGTCGAACCGCAGGCCGCGGGCGGGGTCGTAGGGCCCCGTCACCCGGTAGCCGTACTCGATGTCCTCGTAGTCGAGGTCGAAGACGATCATCGACCAGACGTTCCCGATGCGGAAGGCGTCGGGAAACGGGATCTCGACCAGCGGCGTCGCCGCGCCGCGCCGATGGAGCACCAGCGTGCAGCCGGTGCCGCGGCAGGAGAACACCGAGAAGTTCACGCCGCCGGGGACGAGCGTCGCGCCGAAGGGGAACGGCTTCCCGGCGCGGAACCGGAAGCCGCCGTGCTCGTGGGTGGGGTAGAAGTCGATGCGGTCTGCGGCCGGCGCGGTGCGTTGCGCGGCGGAGCCCGGACGCTCCCGGTCGAGCAGGTCGGACATGGGCACCCTCAGACGCCGTCGGCCTCGGCGCGCGTGCGCACGAGCTTGAAGAAGCTGGCGAAGCCGGTCATCGACATCGTGTCCTGGATCTCGTCGGACACGCCGACGAGGACGATGGTCCCCGATCGGCTGGCGAAGTGGCGATAAAGGAGGAGCAGCATCCGGAGCCCGGCGCTGGAGAGGAAGCCGACCCCGCTCATGTCGATGAGCAGCCTGCGGTTGCCTTCGAGGAGCGGCAGGAGCTTCGCCTGGACCTCGGGCGCGCTCTTCCCGTCCACGTCGCCCCGGAGGATCGCCTCCGCGACCCCGTCCGCCCGCGTGACCTCGATCTCCATGGCGCTCCTCAGACGACCGGCGTGATGGTGACCTTCACCCGCAGCGGGGCCGCGCTGCTCGGCAGCTTCACCGAGAGGCGATCCCCGTCGAAGTCGCGCCACGGCTGGCCGTCGATGGCGACCGCGCTCAGCCGGACGCGGCCGGCGGGCAGGAGATCCGGGGCCACGTACAGGACGCGGCCGGGGAAGCCCTGGGGCATGGGGCGGAAGTGGAAGTCCATGGGGACCTTGCGGATGAGGAGGTTCCCGTAGACCGCAGCCAGGTAGCCCAGCTCCGTCGAGTGGTAGCCGCTCATCGAGTGGCTCCCCTTGAACCGCTCGTTGCCGAGGAGATAGGGCAGCCCCGCGGCGAGGACGTTGAAGTAGACGCCGCCGTCGTCGTGGTCGAGGAAGTGGGCGTTGTAGAACGAGGCCGCCTCCTGCGCGTGGCGGAGGTGGGCGGCGTCCCCGAGCACGCCGTGGAGGATCAGGTACGCCAGGATCGCCTGCTCCTGCTGCCACCACGCCTTCCGGTCGTGCCAGACGAACCGGTGGTGCTCCTGCCCGGGGGCGAGGACGCGCTCGACCACGTCGTACCAGCCGCCGCGCTGGCGGTCGGACCCGACAGCGGGCATGAGCTCGCCGATCTTCCGCGCCAGGGCCACGTACGCGTCCTTGGGCACGAGGCTGTTCATGCGCATCAGGTTCCAGGCGATCTTGAGGTTGTGCCCCACCACCGCGCGGTTCTGCTGCCAGCCCCACCCCTGGTCCTTGCTCCAGTCCTCGAAGAAGCGCTCCTGCACGAACGGGCTCTCCTCGTAGTCCGGGAAGTGCGCGCAGATCGTGTCGAAGGTGTCCTCGAGGAACTTCGCGTAGCGCGGCTCCTGCGTCGCCAGCCAGAGGTTGATGAGGTAGGCGGGGGCGTGGTCGCCGACCGAGTTCCAGTTCTTCCTGGCGCGGTTGTTCCCCTTGTCGAGCGTGGGCGAGCGCGGATCGAGGGTGATGGGATCGATGTGCGAGAAGTAGCCGCCCTGCACCGGGTCCTTGTAGTACTTGTCGAACAGGTCGATGGTCTTCTGCGCGTCCCGGAGGATCGCGGGATCGCCGGTGATGCGGTAGGTCTGCACGGGCCCGGCCAGCGCGTAGATCTGCTCGTAGGCGGGGATGGAGTCGTAGTCGTCGCCGAACTCGGAGGTGAGCAGCTTCTGCTCGCGCGTCCCGGAGACGTGGATCCCGTGGTACCAGTAGATGAGGTCCTCGTCCTTGTCGTAGAACCGCATGTGGTCGCGGAGGTACTGCGTCCCCTTCTCCGCCGCCTCGAGGAAGCGGTCCTCGCCGGTGAGGAGGTATGCGGAGGCGAATCCGTACACCATCCGTGAAACGGTGTCGGTCTCCTGCAGGTAGTCGCCCTTCTTGGTCCCGCCGAGGTGGAGGAAGGTCCGGTACTTCGCGTAGTCGATCTCCTGCTCGGGGTGGCCGAACTGCCACTTCAAGTAGCTGTCGGCGATGCTCCGCACCTGCTGCGGCCACCAATCCGGCTCCTCGTGGCGGTAGCTGCCCACGGCCTCGCCCGGGAAGACGAGCGACTTGCCCTCCAGCACCCGCTCGCCGCCCTCCGGATAGGAGATGCAGTAGGCGAAGAGGGAGCGGCCCGGCTCGAGGAGCTCGGCGATGCGGCCGGTGGCGTCCAGGTAGCCCTCGCCCAGGTTCTGCGTGAGACGAGCGTAGGTGTTGGGGGTGAGCCTCACCGTGAACTCGCGGCCGTCGGAGGTGCGGAGCCCGAAGGACATCCGCCCGCGATCGAAGCTCGTCACGTAGCCGGCCACGGTGTCCGAGAAGGTGAAGTCGACGGCCAGGCTCATGGTGTGGGCTCCCCTCGGCGACGCGCCTGGCGTCGGCGCGTTCCGGTTCGAGGCTCGGTCGCTGCTGTAGGAGGTTGACGCTTCGTCAATCGAGCTCCGGGACCTAGCCTAGATCGCTGGGTTTCGCAGTGGCCTCGCCCAGCGGGGTGAGCCTCGAGGGACCCCTGGGTCAATTGTGAGGCGGCCCAATCCCGCGCGCGCGTCGCCTTGACGTGAGGTGGAGGACTCTGTGACAAGCAATGGTGCGGCACGACCTCGAGGACGGACATGTCCCGGCGCATCCTGGTGGTGGTCTCGGAGTTCGGATACTGGGGCGAGGAGCTGGTCGATCCGCTCGAAGCCCTCGACGCGGCGGGCTACGCCTGCGAGTTCGCCACCCCGCGCGGACGCCGCCCGGTGGCGCTCCCCCCCAGCCTCGATCCCGAGTTCGTGGATCCGCCGCTGGGCCGGAGAGTGACGACGCCCGACATGGCGGCCAAGGTGCGCGCGCTCGAGGCCTCCACGCGCCTCGCCGAGCCGCTGTCGCTGGCGGCGCTCCTCCCGGAGCGCCCCTACACCAGCGCCGCCGCGTACCTGCGCGCGCTCGAGACCTACCACCGCGAGCTGGAGCGCGTGAAGGCGGAGCGCCTCGCCGCCTACGACGCGCTCCTCATCGTCGGCGGCAGCGGCCCGATCGTCGACCTCGCCAACAACGGGCGCGTGCACGACGTGGTCCTCTCGTTCCTCGAGCGGGACCGGCCGATCGCCGCCCTGTGCTACGGCGTCGCCTGCCTCGCCTTCGCGCGGAGCTGGGAAGACCGGCGGAGCATCCTGTGGGGCAAGCACGTCACCGGCCACTGCAAGGAGTACGACTACAAGGCCGGGACCGGCTTCGTCGGCGTGGACTTCGACATGGGGCCCCCGCCCTATCCGCTCGAGTACGTGCTGCGCGACGCCACCGGGCCGGACGGCGGCTACCACGGCAACTTCGGGCGGGAGACCTCGGTCGTCGTCGACCATCCGTTCATCACGGGCCGATCGACCTCCGACTCCCTCCTGACCGGGCTGAAGCTGGTGGAGGTGATGGAGCGCGGGCTGCGCCGGTGGGGCTGGTGACCTGCGGGGAGGCTCTGTCCATGGGCGAGGTGCACGAGGTCGCGCGGGAGCCGGGTCTGGACGAGGCGGTCGCGGCCGCCCGCCTCGGCGACGCGGCGGCGCTGGAGCGCTGGCTCCGTGCCGGCGGCGATCCCAACCGCCACGACGACGAGGGCTGGACGCCCCTCCTCGCCGCCGCGGTCCGCGGCCACGACCGGGCGGTGGCGCTCCTCCTCGGGAACTGGTGGACGCCTGCGAACCCGGACCTGCCCCACCGCGTCTCCGGCGCGCTCGCCATCCACATGGCGGGACACGCAGGCAGCGTGGCGGTGGCCGAGCACATCCTGGCGCGGCGCCCCGAGCACCTGGACGCCATCTGGGACGTGAACGGCCACACCCTCCTCCTGCAGTGCGCGTTCTACGGGCATCTCGAGCTCTCCCGGTTCGCCCTCGGACGCGGCGTGAGCACCGCCGCGACCACCCTGCGCGGGCTCACGCCCCTGGACATGGCGCGGCAGTTCCAGAACGAGCCGCTCGTCGCCCTCCTCGCGCCGCACGAGGCGCCGGCGGAGCGAAAGGCGGCCTGGCACCGCGCGGTGCTGGCGCGCGTCGCCCTCTCGCCTCCGGCGGAGGAGCTCCCGCAGCAGGCGCTCGCCGATGCGCTGGTGGCGGCGGTGGACGGCGGCCTCCGGCGCGTCGCGCAGGAG
>JAEYOU010000306.1 GCA_023411405.1 Pseudomonadota bacterium
GCGGGCGACGGCGGCTCGCCGGCGATCATCTCCGCCAGCGCCGCGGCGAGCGACCGGACGTCGTCCGGCGCCGCGCGGCCTGCCCCGGTGCCCACCCCCGTGACCAGCGCGGTGCCGTCCTCGGCGACGAGGATCCGCTCCGCCGAGACGGCGCCGTGGGCGAAGGGGACCCCGTCGCCCGGATCGAGGCCGTGCATCGCGGCGAGCCCCGCGGCGGCGTCGCACGCTACCCGGACCGCGAGCTCCGCCGGCATCCTCCCGGAGGCCTCGAGCAGCGCGCGCACCGTGGTGCCGGCCCGGTAGGGCTCGACGAGGACCAGCTGATCGTCCACCGTCTCCAGCCCGAGCACCGGGAGGACGTTCGGGTGGTGGACGCGCGCGCCCGCCTCCGCGTCGCGCGCGAGGGCGGCGAGCCGCGCCGGATCCTCGAGGACCTCCGGCGGAGCGTACGAGAGGACCACCGGCCCCGCCGCGGCCCCCCGGCGATCGAGCGCGAGCATGCGCCGCCAGCCGCCGAGCGGCGGCAAGGGTGCGACGAGGTGGTAGCGCTCCGGCGGGGACGGGCCCGGCATCGCGGCATTCTACCGTGTACCCTCCCCGTGAACGAGCCCGCGCCTGCGGCCGCGCCCGGTGGGCAGGATCCCGCCGCTTGGACTAGGATGCGCCCCGTGCCGACCTGCCGGGCCGTGGTCACCGACCTCGACAACACCCTGTATTCGTGGGTGGACTACATCGTCCCGAGCCTCGAGGCGATGGTGGCCTCGCTCATGGCGACGACCGGCCGCCCGCGGATCGACATCGTCCAGTCGCTCAAGGCGGTCTACGCGCGCCATGAGTCGAACGAGTACCCGTTCGCGATCCAGGAGTCCTCGCTCTTCCACCCGTACCGCAAGGACTTCGACTCCTTCGACGCCCTGGTCGTCCGGCCGGCGCAGCGCGCCTTCGCCGAGGCCCGGCGCCGGTACCTCGTCCCCTACCCGGGCGTCCGCGAGACGCTGGAGCAGCTCCGCGCGGACGGGCTCCGGATCATCGCCCTGACCGACGCGCCCCGGAACGCGGTCGAGCGGCGGGTCCAGATGCTCGGGCTCGAGGACCTGTTCGACGGCCTGTACGCGCTCAAGGGCTACGCCCTGCCGGCCAACGTGAACCCGGAGATCCGCCGGCGCGACGAGGCCGGCCACTACCGGCTCAAGGGCACGCGCGTCGTGGAGCTGCCGCGCGCCGCCGAGAAGCCGGATCCGCGCGGGCTCCGGAGGATCCTCGCGGACTTCGACCTCGCGCCCGCCGAGGTGCTCTACGTCGGCGACAACGTGAAGAAGGACATGGCCCTCGCCGCGGCCGCCGGCGCGACCGGCGTCTGGGCCGAGTACGGGACCTACGTCTCCACGGAGTACCGCGAGCGGCTCGCGGTCATCTCCGCGAGCCGCGTCACGCAGCGTCACGTCCCGGACGAAGCGCAGGGACGCTGGCCCCTCGCGATCTCCTCGTTCGTGCAGGTCCGCGACCTCGCCCTGTCCGCGGCGGCGCGCGCCCCGGGCCGCGCCCGCATGGCGCGGCGGCGGGCGGCCGGCTAGGGTTCGGGCATGCGCTTCCGCCACCACGTCTTCGTCTGCGAGAACCACCGCGACGCCACCGACCCGCGCGGCTGCTGCGCCGAACGCGGGGGCGAGGCGGTGCGCGAAGCGCTCAAGGCTGAGCTCACGCGGCGCGGGCTCAAGAGTGAGGTGCGCGCGAACGGCGCAGGCTGCCTCGACGCCTGCGCGCACGGGCCGACCATCGTCGTCTACCCGGAGGGCGTCTGGTACGGCCGGGTCCGGCCGGAGGACGTGCCGGAGCTCGTCGAGCGCCACCTCGTCGGCGGGGAGCCCGTGGAGCGGCTGCGGCTCCGGGCGCTGGAGGGCGAGCCCGGCGGACGGAAGCGCTGAGCCCTTCGGGCGCGCGCTCGGGCCCGTTCACGGCGCGCGAGGCTGGTGTAGAGTTTCGCGCATGGCCCACACCGACCTCGACCCAGCGACCGTGATCCGCGCCATGGAGGTCGTCGAGGAGCTCGTCTCGTACCAGAAGCGGAAGGTCCTGGATCTCGCGCAGCGGATCCACCCCGGCCTCACCGAGGAGGACGTCCGGAACATCCACGACTACCCGGACGTCTACGGCGACCCGATCTTCCAGTTCGAGGACGGCCAGCTGGCCGGTTTCGTCGCAGCCCAGATCGCCCTCAAGGCGCGCCTGCTGGGCGGCACGCTGACCGGAGGCGGCGGGGCGTAGGCGGCTCTTGACGAGACCCGGCAGGTTCTCTAGATTCCCCGGCCTGCCACATTCCCCAGTAGCTCAGTTGGCAGAGCAGGTGACTGTTAATCACCGGGTCGCTAGTTCGAGTCTAGCCTGGGGAGCTTGTTGAAATTACAGGGGATTCCGGGCAACCGGAGTCCCCTGTTTTTCTGTGGATCTGCGGCGTTACGCTCCTTCCGCCTCATCCTGTCGACGTGCCGAAGGCGAGAGGACGACCGCCCGGGCCCACAGGATCGCCGTGCTGCGCTCGCTCGGTGAGTACCTCACCGACCCGGACCACCTGAAGCTGGTGGATCCGTCACATCGTCGCGAGCTACGCCAAGGCCGCAGGGGCGACGGACGCCCAGCGGGCCGCCTTCCTGTTCCACGACGCACGGACGAACAACCGGGACTACTCTCAGCTTCAGTCGGTGGAGCGCATCCCGACGCCGCTGGACGACCTACGGAAGCCTTCGTGATCGGGGAACATCAGTCGCAGCGCTGCCGCGATCTGATCGAGCACATGGTCGGCCAGCTCGCCGTGCGGATCGGTGGCCCACTGCGTCGTCGCGCCCGCGATGACCGAGTGCAGGAGCATCTCCGCGCCGGCGGTAGCGCCTGGCGGCACGCGTTTGCGGATCCCCTCCACCACCAAACGGTTCCGCTCAATCGACAGCTTGCGGAGCTCCGGGACCTGGAGCTCGTACCAGGAGATGAGGAAGTTCACCGAGAAGTCGTAGCGGGTGTTCATGCTGCGGACGAGCACCTGCATGAAGTCCCAGAGGCCCTCCGGTCCCGTGCCAGCCGGCATCGCGTCGAGGTGGACCCGCACCTGCCCGACGCTGCGTTCCATCATTCTGACGAGCAGCGTGTCGCGGTTGGTGAAGCGCTGGATCAGCGCCGCCCGCGAGAGGCCCACCTCATTCGCGACTTCGCTGAGCGTGAACTCAATGGGGCCACGACGCTTGAGCACGGCGGTGGCGGCCTCGAGGACCTCGTCATCGGACTTGAGCTTGGGGCGCGGCATCAGCGTTCACCTCTGGCGGGGGCAGGACGATCTGAAGTCGGAAGCTCGAGCGCGGCTACGGATCCGAAGCGGAGGCGGAACGTGAGCAGGGCCACGCCCGCCGCGAGCACGGCCGCCACGACGAGGCCGGGGCCCGGACCAGCGAGGTCGACCAGCGCGCCCGCCGCGAGCATCACCGCTGGCGCGGCCGACAGCATCACCGCCGAGATCGCACCGAGCACCCGCCCGAGAAGCGCCGACGGAGTGCGGTTGTAGATGGCGGCGTTGAGGATCGGCGAGACCGGGCCGGTCAAAAGGCCCACGAGCACGCCCAGTAGGACCAGCAGGGGCACGGCCGGCAGCAGCAAGAGCATGAGGGAAGCGCCGGCGAAGGCCGAGAACGCCACCGCCAGCCAGATCTGCGGTGGCATCCGGGCGCCGGCGGCGGCGTGGATGGCAATGCCCGCGAGGCCCCCGGTACCCATCGCCGAGGAGAACAGTCCGAGATCTGCCGCTGGGCGCCCGGCGTTCAGGAACAGCGCCGGCATGATGACGCTGCCGTTGGTGCCGGCGATGCCCGCGAAGAGCATCACGAGACCGAGCAGCGGGCGCAGCAGGGGTTCGCGCCAGAGGAAGGCGGAGCCGGCGCGCATGGAGAGGCCCTCCGCCGTAGCAGTGGTCCGCACGGCTTGGCCGGGCAGCACGCACGCCGCGAGCAAACCCGCAAGTATGGAGCAGATGGCCGTGAACCAGAGCGTCGACGCAGCGCCGAGAAGGCCGACCGCCGCCCCTCCCAGCGCCGGGCCACCGAGGATCGCAACATGGCCCATCACCGCCTTCAACGACGACACGCGCTCGACGGAGATCCCAGCCATGTGGCCGAGCTCGGGCAGGTGGCTGTCCTGCGCGGCCATCCCGGGCGCGTCGAACGCAGCGCCGAGCACGACGCAGGCGAGCAGCGCAACGTGTGAGAGCGCGCCGAGGCCATAGAGCAGCGGAATGCCGGCCGTGGCCGCGCCGCCCACCACGCCTGAGATCAAGGCGAGGGGCGCTCGCCCGAACCGGTCGACGAGACCGCCGCCCACCCACGCGCCAAGGATGGTGGCGACGACGCTGCTCGCGGCCGTGAGGCCCGCCCAGGCCGCGCTCCCCGTATGCGACAGGACGAACCACGGCAGCGCGAGCCTCGCTACCGCGTTGCCCATCCGGAAGAGGAAGGCTGCCGCGAGCAGCGTGACCAGCGGTCCATGTCGACGTTCGCTCATTCCTCTGCGGCAAGCTGCGCCTTCGCCGCAGCGAGGTGACTGCCGTCGCCCGACTCGAGGCCAAAGAGGGCGTAGGTCACCGGCCAGACCGCCATCCGCTCCGTGGTGTGGTGCGCCATCCGCGGCCACATCCGCCCACCAGCCGCCTCGTACGCGAGGAGGAGCTTTGCCAACCCCGCCTCGCCGAAGACCATCAGGTGCGAGGCCATGTCGATGGAGGGGTCATCCACACGGGCTTCGCTCCAGTCGATCATCCCGGTCACGCGCTCGCTCTTGTCGACGAGCACGTGGCCCACGTAGAGATCACCGTGCACGGGTACGCAGAAGTCCGGCCACGACGAATCGTCGTCGAGCCAGCGCTGCCACCGCTCGAGTCGCTTCCCGTTCACCTCGAGCTCCCGGCGGACGCGGTCGATGTCGTCGGCCACCTTCTGACGGGCCTGCGCCGGCGTGCGCACGAGCATTCCGGCAGCTTCGGCTGCGCCGACTGGGACCGCGTGCAGGGCGGCGAGCGCCGTCGCGAAGGTCTTCGCGAAGACCTCGGAATCCTGCGGAATCACCCACTCGGGCGTGGTGGAGCCAGGGTGAAGGATGACCGCGGTCGAGTCCTCGAGCAGTGGGTAGGCGACGAGCTCGGAGGTCGCGATGCGCCAGTCGGGAACGGCGATTGGCAGGTGCTGCCTGAGCATCGCCAGCGCCCTCCCCTCCTTCTCCACCTTCGCGCTCACGTCCGCGCGGCGGGGGATGCGCAACACCCACCGGGCCCCGCCTTCGACGGCAGCGATCACAATTTTGTAGTCGAGCCCGAGCTCGTTGATGGTCAGCGGGCCCTGCAGCCGGAGCCCGTGGCGGGCTGCGAGTGAGTGCAGTTCGGAGGTGTCGGCGGCAGCGGTGTCGGCGGTCAGGGTCATGGACGCTGGCGCCTATATAACCGACGCGTCGGTTATCTGCAAACAGGTGGCCGGTCGGACCGCGACAATGCTCTCCGCACTGACTGGCCGACGCGGGAGGCTCTGGCATGCCGTTGCCCACGTCCATGTGTGAGCTGGTCATGAATGAACCCAAACGGTGGCGCCGCTGGGGGTCGACGCGCTCATGGCCACCGATCTCAACTTCCCTGGCAGACGCTCCCCGTCGCCCCCGACGGCGAGGTCACGCTCTGCGACTGCCAGCCCGACGTCTCGCTGGGGAACCTGCTCTGCGCCCCGTTCTCGAGCTGTGGAACGGCGCGGTCGCCCGCGCCCACCGCCGCCGCATGACCAGCGCCGCTCCGCCGCCGGCGTGCCTCGGCTGCCCGCGGTTCTAGCCAGGGGTCCCGGACGGCCCGGGGCCCCTGGCGCACCGCGCGCCGGTCAGGGCTGGATCACCTGGCCCGCGAACAGGACGGCGCCGCTCGCGTCGCGGACGAGGAAGACGAACGGGCGGTCTGCGGTGAAGTACACGGGCGTCTCCGGCGTCGCGCCGGCGAAGATGACCGCGGTGGCGGCCGCCGCCTCCGTCCCCGCCTCGTCCACCGCGATGTACGCCTTGTGGACCACGTCGGAGATCGCGAGCGGCCGCTCCGGGCTCATCCCGGTGAAGTCGGCGCGCGCGGGATCGAAGGCCGCCGCCATCCCGAGCGAGCGCAGCAGGGTCGTGAGCGAGAACGACGAGGGCTCCATCCGGAACCGGGGGATGCCCAGCACGACCTGCGTGAGCGCCGCCGACGCGTCCGCCTGGGCGAGCCAGTCCGACGAGAGGCCATCCCGGATCTCGGCGAAGCGACCCGCGTCGGGGAGCACGATCGTCATCGTCAGCTCGTCGCCGACGTACGGGAGCTCGACGAGCTGCCAGCCGTCTCCGTGCGCGTAGACGAGCGACTGCTTGAGGCCGGTCGCCATCATCATGGCCGTCGTGTTCGGTCCGGAGAGCGGGTGGAACGTCGCCTCCCGCGTGAGCTGGGGGACGAAGACCCTCGCCCAGCTCCCCTTGAAGTAGACGGCGTTCGTCAGGACCACGCGCGTCCCCGGGGAGATCGACCCGGGGCCGAGCAGATCCCGGATACGGTCGAAGGTCGCCTCGGCGACCCAGTCGTTGATGGTGAGCCGCGAGGGCTCGGGCGCGGCGGCGAAGTCCAGGAACCGGGCCGGCGCGCCGAAGCGGGTCTGGAGCGTGTCCAGGTAGGTCGGCTGCATCTCGAAGCCGCTCTGGACCCAGAGCGCGTCGGCGAGCCGCAGGAGGAGCTCCTTCCGGTTCCCGAACTCGCCGGTGTAGGGCGCCACGTCCCGCGTGGCGAGCTCGCCCCCGAGGCGGCCGAACGCCGCCGCTGCCTGACCGGGCGAGAGCTGCGTGTGGAGCACCTGCGCCAGCTCCGCCTGCGTCGCGCCCGCGGCGCCGGCGTACGCCATCCCGAGCGCGAAGGAGATGCTGGCAGGCGAGTAGACGCGGTTGGCCTCGCCCCCCGCGGCCAGCAGCTTCAGGAGATCGAACCCGAGCTGGTTGTTCGAGCGGATGAACGCGGCGTATTCGGCTTCGGTGACCTCGGTCTCGTCCGGATCGACGATCTCGGTCCCGCTCGGCGCGGCGCCCCACACGAGCTGCCCGTCGACGTACACGGTGATGCGCGGGTTGTCGGCGAGCGCCGAGTGGCTCCCGTCGTAGGAGTGGTCGTCGGCCTGGTCGAAAGCGCTCCAGTCCGCCTTGGCGACGCGCTGGTAGAGCTCGCCCGTGGCCCGGCCCGGCGCGAGGTCGCCCGCGCCCGGCGCGAAGCCGAGCTCGAGGTAGGTGTCTGCCTGGGGGACGGGCGCGGCGAGCCGGACGAACCGCGCCGTGACGTTGCCGCAGCCAAGCGGCGCGTAGTCGCACCAGTAGTGGAGCTCCTGGTCGCCGTCCGCGGTGAACCAGTACCGGACGGTCACGCGCTGGAGCGGCACGGCCGACGCCCCGGTGTTCACGAGGGAGATCCACGGCCCGAGCTGTCCCTGCGCGCCCTGGTAGTACGTGTGGTACTGCGCCTTCACGGGGAACTGCGCCGGCGGGAGGTCGCTTCCCAAGGAGCGCTGAGCCTCCGCCTTCTCGCCGGAGGGTCCACAGCTCGCCACCGCCAGGAGCAACGCCACCGCGACTCGTCGGGTCCTCACGTTCACCTCCCGCCGGTACCGCCGGGCGTGGAGGCGCGGGGGACCGGCTCACCGGTGTGGTCCAGCTGCGCGACACGGACGCAGAGTCGGTCCGCGGGCGGATGCTCGCAGAGGCATGGGTGGACGGCAAGTGAATGCTCACGCCGGATCGCCGGCGGTTCGGGGCGTGCGTTCCGCCCCGCCACCGCGCGCCGACGCGGCCTGCCCGGGTCGACCGCCCGGCCGCGGCCGCGACGCCGGAGTCCCCTACGGCGCGGACGGCTCCCGGTCCGCGCTCGCGTGCGCACGCGCGTCGTGCCAGCGCCGGAGCGCGGCCATGATGCGCGGAGCGGCGACGTAGAACGCGGCCCCGCCGGCCACGCCCACGATCGTCGTGCCGACGAACATGGTGGCGAGGAACCGTGGGCCGAGCGCCATGAGCTCCGCGGGCCCGTGGATCGCGGCCAGATCGGGCAGGCCGCCCTCGCCGCCGAGGACGAGGTGCCCGACGAGCCAGCAGAGGCCGTACAGCGGGAGCGTGGTGAGCGGGTTGCTCACCCCCGTCGCGGCGACCGCGACGACCTTGTTGCCGCGCACGAGCCAGCTCACCAGCACCGCGAGCGCCATCTGCAAGCCCCAGAAGACGCTCACGCCGAAGAAGAAGCCGACCGCGAGGCCGCGCGCGAGCGCCTCGGGGGTGTCACGGACGCGGAGGAGTCGGCGGAGCCAGGGGCGCATCGATCGGGCGAGGTCGCGCTCGCTCTCGCGATCTGTGCGGCCGCGGCCGCGGCGTCAAGCGGCACGCGGGCCGTCGGTCCGCGGTCCGGAGGGAGGCCGTCCCCGGGGGGAGCGGCCTCCGTGCCGGTCAGGCGGCGAGGTCGGGGCCGTCGAAGTCGGGGCGCCGGATGGTGGCCTCGTCACCCTGGCGGCCGCGCTGGAGCGCCCGGCCGATGGAGCGGCGCGCGCGGAAGACGGCGAGCTCGACCGACGCGTACGGATCCTCGTGGGTCTCGGCGAGCCGCACGACGCCGATCCGCGGGCCCATGGCGATCACCTGGCACCGCTTGTCCACGCCGCCGCGGCGCGGCCCGTTGGTGTCGCTGATCCGGACCTCCAGGCTCCTCACCTGGCCGCCGAACCGGTGCAGGAGGCGATCCGCCCGGCGCGTCGCCCACTCGGCGAGGCTCTCGGAGTGCTTCAGTCCCTGGAAACGGACCTGGATCTTCATCGGCGCTCTCCTCTGCGAGGGTTCACGTCCACCACGCAGGCAGGAATAGCGCCCGACTCATCTGTCGTCCTTTACGAAATCTAGAAGCGTCCTGAACTTCCTTCCTACATCCCGGCCAGCGGGCCGGCTCCCGCTCCGGAGAGGTGCTCCCAGACGATCCGCACCCCGATCGCGATCAGGATGAACCCGCCCAGGACCTCGACGCGCTTTCCCCACGCGGTCCCGATCCAGCGCCCGAGCATCATGCCCGCGACCGTCAGCGCGCCGGCGACGAGCCCGATCACCAGCGCGGGAACCAGGATGCGGGCGCCGATCATCGCCAGCGTGAGCCCGACCGCGAGCGCGTCGATGCTCGTCGCGACGGAGAGCAACACGAGGCTCCACCCGCGGGTCGTGTCCCCCGCCTGGCGGCGCTCGTCGTCGTCGGCGTGGAGCGCCTCCCAGATCATGTGACCGCCCACGAGGGCGAGGAGCGCGAAGGCGAGCCAGTGATCGACGTGCGCCACGTGCCGGTGGACCGCGCGGCCGACGGCCCAGCCCAGGGTCGGCATGAGCGCCTGGAAGAGCCCGAAGTGGAACGCGAGCCGGAAGACCCGCCGGCGCGTGAGCGGCAGGTCCGCGAGGCCCGTGACCACGGCCACCGCGAAGGCGTCCATCGCCAGGGCCACGGCGATCGCGAGGAGGCTGCCCAGGTTCACGGCGGTCGGTCCTCGCGTCAGGCCGCGTCGGGGTGGCCCCAGGCCGTGTCCGGGAGGCGCATGGCGCCGAAGCCCAGGATGGAGACCTCGAGGCCGGGGATCTTGGGGAACGCGCGCCGCTGCATCCAACCTCCGTCGAAGACCGGGGCGGCATCCTACCCCAGAACTCCCGCGGGGGGCCCCGCGCTCCCCTGCCGCGGGCCGCTCGCCGGACGGCCTGCAAACGACGTTTCAGCGCCGCCTTCACTCCGCGGGGTGGCGTGCCCACCCTGCCTGCATGGCGATCCACCCCGACCCGCAGGCCGACGCCGACTTCCGGGCCTTCCTCGACGCGCTCGCCCGCGAGGGGTTGCCGCGCCGCGCGGAGGCGGCCCGCGCGACGGAGGCGGTGGCGTGCGCCCTCGCCCTGCGCCTGCGCGATCCGCACTTCGATCCCCTGCGCGAGCTCCTGCCGGGTCCGCTCAAGGGCCGCCTCCTCCCCTGCGAGCGGCACTCCGCCGATTCACCGCGCGTCATCGCCGGGCTCGACGACTTCCTCGACGTCGTGGCGGAGGACCTGGGCGCCTCCCGCGCCGAGGCCGAGCCCTACGCGCGCGCGGTCTTCGGGGCGATGCGGCTGCAGCTGGGGGAGCCGGACGAGGAGGAGGTCGCCCGGCGCCTGCCCGAGGACCTGGCGCCGCTCTGGACGCTCGCGAGCTGAGCGGGGCCGTGGAGCCCTCGCCGTTCCAGGGGTGCTTCAGGCCATGGCCGCGGCGCCGACCTCCGGGTGCGCGCGGACGAACGCCACCATCCGCGCGGCGTACGCCGGGAACCGCGGGCAGGCGACGCCCGAGCCGGCGAGATCCGCCGAGGCGTTCCGGGTGTCGTACCGCGTCGGGTGGACCATGTAGTCCACGAACGCCGCCGGGATCCGGAGGAGCCGGTACACCCCCGGCACCCGCGCGATCGCGAACTTCGCCGTGTTCACGGTGAGAGGGATCCGCACGACGCGCTTCCCCACCGCGGCCGCGAGCACGTCCAGCATCTCCCGGACGGTGAGCGGCGCAGGGTCGGCGAGCTGGTACGTCTTGCCCTTCGACGAGGCCAGCCCGGCGAGGTGGGCGATCGCGTCCACCACGAAGTCGCGCGGGACCACGTTCACCTGGACCGAGAGGTCGCCCACCACCGGCATGAGCGCGAGCGTGCCGGGTTGCCGGACGAGCCACTGGATGGCGAAGTAGGGGCCGTCGTACTTCTGCGTGATCCCCGTGGCCGCGTCGCCGACCGTGATCGCGGGCCGGTAGATCGTCGCCGGGAGACCGCCCTGCATCCGCGCGCGCACCTCGCGCTCGGCGAGGTACTTCGTCTCCTCGTAGTGGTTGTTGAAGGCCTGGCCGACCTCCAGGTCCTCCTCGCGGAAGAGCCCCGGGTGGCGTCCCGAGACGTAGCAGGTCGAGACGTAGTGGAGCCGCTCGAGCGCCGGGCACCGCTCCGCCAGCTCCAGCACGTTCCGGGTGCCGTCCACGTTCACGCGGAGCGCCGGCGCCCGGGCCACGCCGAGGTCGTAGATCGCGGCGAGGTGGTGGATCTCGACGACGTCGCCGGGTAGCTCGCCCGCGGCGAGCCCGAGCCCCGGCGCGGTGATGTCGCCGGAGGCGAGCCGGACGCGCCCGGCCGTGTGCGGGTGCGCGCGCGCGAGGGCCGCGGC
>JAEYOU010000318.1 GCA_023411405.1 Pseudomonadota bacterium
GCGCACGGCCGAAGACGCCCGGATCGCCGCCGCCCTCACGGTGCGCGCGGAGCGGCGCACGGAGCGGCTCGCGGAGTCGCTCGCGGCCGCGCTCGAGCTCGACCGGTACGCGTTCCTCCGCCGCGCCGCAGCGCTCGGGCACAGCCCGACCACCGGCGTGCGGCCGTTCCGGTCGCGCCGCTCGCCGCTCGATCCCAGCGTCGGCGGGCCGCTCGAGGCGGCGGGGTGAGAGCAGCTCCGTTCACAGTTCACAGTTCACGGTTCACGGTTTCCGCCCTCTACCGGACCGCGAAGTGCAAACCGTGGACTGTGAACCGCAAACCGATCAGATCCCCGCCCCCGCGCCCTCCTCCTCTGCGTGACGGCGGCGCTCGATCGTGGCGAGCAGCTTGTCGAACGGCTCCTCGAACAGGCGGATGCCCTCGAAGAGGAGCTCGTCGGTCACGTCGCCGAGCTTGATGCCCAGCGACGCGAGCTCCGCGAGGGTCGCGCGCGCGTCGTCCAGCCCGGCCTCGAGCGTGGCCGCGACCCGGCCGTGATCGCGGAAGGCCTCGAACGTCGCCGGCGGCATCGTGTTCACGGTCTCGGGGCCGATGAGCTCCTCCACGTAGACGACGTCGCGGTACCGGGGATCCTTCGTGGAGGTGCTCGCCCAGAGCAGCCGCTGCGGCATCGCACCCTGGGCGGCGAGGCGCGCCCATCGCGGCTCGGCCACGCGCCCGCGCCACTCCTGGTAGGCGAGCTTGGCGTTCGCGATCGCCACCTGGCCGCGGAGCCCTGCGGCGCGCGCCGCGAGCTCCGGACGGTCCCGCGCCAGGTCGTCCAGCTTGCGATCCACCAGGGTGTCCACGCGCGAGACGAAGAAGCTCGCGACGCTCGCGACCCGGGAGACGTCCTCGCCGCGCGCGAGGCGCGCCTCGAGGGCCGCCTCGTGCGCCTCGGCCACGAGATCGTACGCCTGGCGCGAGAAGAGGAGCGTGATGTTGACGTTGATCCCCTCCTCCAGGAGCTGCTGGATGGCGGCGGTCGCCTCCGGCGTCGCGGGCACCTTGATGAAGACGTTCTCGCGGGCGAGGGCGTGCCAGAGCCGCCGCGCCTCCTCCAGCGTCGCCTGGCGGTCATGCGCCACGGCGGGCGCCACCTCCAGGCTCACGTAGCCGTCCTTGCGGCGGGTCTGGTCGTACACCGGCCGGAGGAGGTCCGCCGCGGCCTGGATGTCCTGGATCGCGAGCGCCTCGTAGATCGCCTTCGCGTCCAGCTCGGCGCGGGGCAGGAGCCGCGCGAGCGCGGCGTCGTAGTCGTTCCCGGATCCGCCGATCGCCTTCTCGTAGATCGCCGGGTTGGTCGTGAGCCCCCTGAGGCCGTCCTCCTCGACGAACCGGGCGAGCTCGCCGGAGACGAGCATCCCCCGCCGCAGGCTGTCGTACCAGGGGCTCTGTCCGTACCGGGCCAGCTCTCGCAGTGGATTGGTCATGGTCCGAGCAACATAACGGTCCTGCCGGCGCGGGGCTCGGCTCGGGCTCGGGCTCGGGAGCGGCCTCGTTCACGGGTGTGCGTCGTCCCGCGGGGGGGCATAGAACGACACCCCGCGCACGTGCGGATTCACGGCGAGTGGGTGCTGGAGGGGTGGGAACGCACGCTGCTCGCAGTCCATCCGCTCGCAGAGCCGGCAGGTGATCCCGACGGGGACCACCGCGCCCGGGCCGTCGAGGTTCACGCCGTCGGCGTACACCACCTCCCCCGCCCGGCTCGCCTCGCAGCCCATCGCGATCGCGAGCACCGAGCGGGGCGCGTGGAAGCCCCCCCGGTCGCGCGTCACGGTCCGCGCGATCCAGAAGTACGTGCTCCCGTCGGGGAGGCGCGAGAGCTGCGTCCGGATCAGGCCGGGTGTGGTGAAGGCCTCGAACACGTTCCAGCGGGGGCACGCGCCGGAGAACCGCGCGAACCGGAGCCCGGTGGCGCTGAACCGCTTCGAGATGTTCCCGGCGATGTCCACCCGGACCATGTGGAGCGGCACGCCCTCGGCGCCCGGGCGGCGCAGGGCGGTGAGCCGCTGGCAGGTCTGCTCGTAGCTGGTGCGGAAGCGGTGGCCGAGGAGCTCGATGTCGTACCGCTCCGCGCGCGCCGCCGCGAGGAAGGGCGCGTACGGCATGAGCACCGCGCCCGCGAAGGAGTTGGCGAGCGCGACCCGCGCGAGCGCCCGCGACGCCTCGCTCGTCAGGATCGGATCGGCCGCGTAGCGGCCGATCGCCTCCTCCTGGGTGAGCACGCCGAGCTGGTAGGCGAGCGCGAAGTTGCGGCTCCCGCGACGGAGCACCTCCGAGAGCGTGAGCACGCGGCGCTCGGGGTCGTAGCGCCGGACGGCCCCGCCCATGTCCGCCGTGTGGAGCACGCGCACGGCGACGCCCCGGCGCTCGAGGCTCCCGACCAGCCCGCCGTACAGGGTCTCGAGATCGAGCCGCTCGTCGCGCCAGATCGCCTCGGCGCCCGCCTCCAGCTCCGGGAAGTGGTTGAGGTGGTCCTGGATCAGGTCCGAGACCTCCTCGGTCGGCAGGTGCGAGGCGTCCAGGCCCTCGAGCCCGCCGTCGGAGAGGGTCGCGGAGAGCGTCTCGAACGCCTCGCGCGCGTTGCGGTATGCGCGGTAGAGCGACAGCACGGCGCGCGCCGCGGTCGGCGAGCCGGTCGCGAGCTCGCGGACCTCCGGCGTGGTCACGTCGTGCGCCTCGAAGAGCGGGTCGCCGAACGCCTCCATCAGATCGGCGAGGAGCCCCTCCTGCCCCTCGGGCGAGAGGGCCTTGAGGTCGAGGTCGAGCACCTCGGCGAGCCGGAGGAGGATCGGGGCGGAGAGCGCCCGGCGGTCGTGCTCGATGAGGTTCAGGTAGCTCGCCGAGATGCCCAGCCGCGTGGCGAGCTGCGCCTGCGTCATGGACCGCTGCCGGCGCAGCGCGCGGACCTTCGCTCCCAGCCTCGGCGCTTCCTGGCGCACGGCGCTCCTCGGGCGGGTCGCGCCCGGCGCCCCACCGCGCCGCGTCATCCGCCGCTCCATGCATGGGGACCGTCCCGCCCATTGACAACCTTTACGACCTTGCACGCTCCCTTGACCGACCTCGACGCGATCGACTCGCGGGGACGCCGCGGCGCGTTGCGGCGGGCCGTCGCGGGCGCCAGGTTTCCCCGCGAAAGGGGCTTCACTCTATGCGAACGCACGACGCCAGACCGGAACTGCCCACGGGGATGGAGCTCGACGGGCACTTGCCCGCGGGGTGGGAGCGCGTGCTCACCCCCGGCGCCCTCGCCCTCGTGGCGGATCTCACCCGCACGTTCCGGCCGCGGCTGGAGGATCTCCTCGCCTGCCGGCGCGAGCTGCAGCGCGAGCTGGACGAGGGCGAGTGCCTCGACTTCTCCGAGGCGACCGACTGCATCCGCGAGGAGGGGTGGACGGTGGAGCCACCGCCCGCGGACCTGCGCGATCGCCGCGTGGAGATCACCGGCCCGACCGACCGGAAGATGATCATCAACGCCCTGAACTCCGGGGCGAACGTCTTCATGGCCGACTTCGAGGACTCGAACGCGCCCACCTGGCGGAACATGGTGGAGGGCCAGATCAACCTGCGCGACGCGGTCGAGGGCACCATCACGTACACCGCGCCCGACACGCGCAAGGAGTACCGGCTCGTCGAGAAGCCGGCCGTCCTGATGGTGCGCCCCCGCGGGCTGCACCTCCTCGAGCGCCACGCGCGGGTGGACGGGCAGGCGGTCCCGGCGGCGTTCTTCGACTTCGCGATCTACTTCGCGGGCAACGCGCACCGGCTCGTGGAGAAGGGCAGCGGCCCGTACTTCTACCTCGCCAAGATGGAGCACCACGGCGAGGCGCGCATGTGGAACGACATCTTCGTCCACGCCCAGGAGGTCGTGGGCCTGCCCCGCGGCACGATCAAGGCCACCTGCCTCATCGAGACCCTCCCCGCCGCCTTCCAGATGGACGAGATCCTCTGGGCGCTGCGCGAGCACTCCGTGGGCCTCAACTGCGGGCGCTGGGACTACATCTTCTCGTACATCAAGCGGCTGCGCGCCGATCCGGAGATGGTCCTCCCGGACCGCGGGCAGGTCACGATGGACAAGGGCTTCCTCCGCGCCTACGTCCAGCTCCTGATCCAGACCTGCCACCGCCGCGGCGCGCACGCGATGGGCGGGATGGCGGCGCAGATCCCGCTCAAGGAGCCGGCCGCGAACCAGGCCGCGCTGGAGAAGGTCCGCGCCGACAAGATCCGCGAGGTGACCGACGGCCACGACGGCACCTGGGTCGCCCACCCCGGGCTCGTGCCCATCGCCCGCGAGGTCTTCGACGCCCACATGAAGGGGCCGAACCAGCTCGATCGGCGCCGCGACGACGTGCACGTGACCGCCGGGGACCTCCTGCGGCCCGTCGAGGGCACGCGCACGGAGGCCGGCCTGCGCCACAACGTGCGCGTGTCGGTCCAGTACCTCGAGGCGTGGCTCCGCGGCCAGGGCTGCGTGCCGCTCTACGGCCTCATGGAGGACGCCGCCACCGCCGAGATCTCGCGCGCGCTCGCCTGGCAGTGGATCCACCACGGCGTGCCGCTCGACGACGGGCGCCCGCTCACGGTGGAGCGGTTCCGTGGCGCCGTCGCCGAGGAGATGGACCGCGTCCGCCTGGAGGTCGGCGACGCGCGGTTCGGGAGCGGCCGGTTCCGCGAGGCGCGGACCCTGTTCGAGCGGCTCGCCACCGCCGCGGAGTTCGTCGAGTTCCTCACCCTCCCCGCCTACGAGATCCTGGAGGCGCGCATGGACCAGACCGGCCCGGAGTCCACGCAGCACGCCCTGTACGACGGCTTCGCCCCCGCCCACCCCGATCCGCGCCGCTGGGACGGCGTCCTCCGCCGGTACGGCCGCGCGGACGTGGAGCGGCTGCGGGGGACGATCCGCGTCGAGCACACGCTCGCGCGCCTCGGCGCGGAGCGCCTCTGGAAGCTCCTGCACGAGCGCCCGTTCGTGCCCGCGCTGGGCGCGCTCACGGGCAACCAGGCGGTCCAGATGGTGCGGGCCGGGCTGGAGGCGATCTACCTCTCCGGCTGGCAGGTGGCGGCCGACGCGAACACCGCCGCCCAGACCTACCCCGACCAGAGCCTCTACCCGGCGGACTCGGTCCCGCAGATCGTCCGGCGGATCAACCGCGCGTTCCGTCGCGTGGACGAGATCGAGCGGGCGGAGGGGAGCGAGGGGACGTACTGGTACGCGCCCATCGTGGCCGACGCCGAGGCCGGGTTCGGCGGCCCGCTCAACGCCTTCGAGCTCATGAAGGCCATGATCGAGGCGGGGGCCGCCGGGGTGCACTTCGAGGATCAGGTGGCCGCGGAGAAGAAGTGCGGTCACCTGGGGGGCAAGGTGCTGGTCCCGACCTCCACCTTCGTCCGCACGCTCACGGCCGCCCGGCTCGCCGCCGACGTCCTGGACGTGCCGGCGCTGCTGGTGGCACGGACCGACGCCGAGTCCGCGTCGCTCCTCATGAGCGACGTGGACCCGCTGGACGCGCCGTTCATCCTCCGCGGCGAGCGCACGCCCGAGGGCTTCTTCCGGTTCCGCGGCGGCCTCGAGGCGGCCATCGCCCGCGGGCTGGCGTACGCGCCGTACGCAGACCTGGTCTGGTGCGAGACCCAGACACCCGACCTCGACTTCGCGCGCCGCTTCGCCGAGGCCATCCACGCGCGCTTCCCCGGCAAGCTCCTCGCCTACAACTGCTCGCCGTCGTTCAACTGGCGCAAGCACCTCCAGGAGTCCGAGCTGGCGCGGTTCCAGCGCGAGCTCGGGGCGATGGGCTACCGGTTCCAGTTCGTCACGCTCGCGGGGTTCCACGCGCTCAACCACTCGATGTTCCAGCTCGCGCGCGGCTACCGGGAGCGGGGCATGGCCGCGTACTCGGAGCTGCAGCAGGACGAGCTCCGCGCCGAGGCGGCGGGCTACACCGCGACCCGCCACCAGCGCGAGGTCGGGGTCGGCTACTTCGATCTCGTGGCGCAGACGATCTCGGGCGGCACGACCTCCACGCTGGCCCTCGAGGGCTCCACCGAGCGCGCGCAGTTCCACCCGCCCGAGGGCGCTCACCCGGCGAACGGCACGCGGCGCGGCGCGGAGGGCGGCGTGACCGCCGGCGTGCCGGCGGCGGCGGCGAAGGACTGAGCGGCGCTCCGCACGCGGCGGGCGTCGCGCATGGACGCCCGCCGCGAGGATCGCTGCGGGTGTACCCGTACACGGTTGGTTTTCGCGGGGTTTGCTCGCGCCCTGCAATTGGGCTCTTGACCCGGGCGCGACGACGTGACCATTTGCACGTCCACCAATGTGAGCGCTCACATGCGCCGCGCACCTCCGCGCGATGCGGCGGGCGTGTGCCCGTGAGCCGAAGCCCAACGTGCTCCTCACGCGGCGGATCCCCGTGTCCGCCAAGGAGAGTCCCGTGAAGACAGCGCATGTCGCGAAGTGGATCGCCCTGCTCCTCGCAGGATCGCTGGCCGGTTGCGGCGCGCCCGAGGAGACGGCCGCCGGCGCCGGCTCGTCCCCGGCGAACCTCACGACCAACGGCGTGGACGCCACGATGGTCGTCGACTCCTGGGGCAGCGGCTCCTGCGCCAACGTCACCCTCGCGAACGAGAGCACCGCCGCGGTCACGGACTGGACGCTCGCCGTCGCCCTCAACGGGGCCAGCGTCACCAACGTCTGGGGCGGCACGCCGAGCACGAGCGGCGGCCAGCTCACGCTCCGCCCCCTCGACTACAACAAGAACATCGCCCCGGGCGCGTCGGTGACCCTCGGGTTCTGCGCCTCCGGCAGCGCGCAGCCGGCGCTCGCGTCGTTCACGGTCGTCGGCGGCGGCAGCGGCCCCGGCCCGACCCCGCAGACGCTGACCGTGGGCAAGGGCGGCCAGGGCATGGGCGCGGTCACCTCCGCCCCTGCCGGCATCGACTGCGGGAGCACCTGCTCCGCCTCCTTCGAGTCGGGCGCGGTGGTCACCCTCACGGCGACCCCGGCGAGCGGCTCGACCTTCACCGGCTGGAGCGGCGCCTGCTCCGGCACCGGCGCGTGCACGATCACGATGTCGGCGGCGCAGACCGTGATGGCGAGCTTCGGGACGGCGAGCGAGCCGGGCGGCGCCCTCTCCGTCAACGCCGGCGGCGCGGCGGCCGGCGCGTTCGTCGCCGACGCCCACTTCGCGGGCGGCAGCACGTACAGCACGACCAGCACCATCGACACGTCGCTGCTCGGCGCCACGGCGCCGCCGCAGCCCGTCCTCCAGACCGAGCGGTACGGCGAGTTCACCTACACCCTCCCGAACCGCACGCCCGGCAGCGCCCAGACGGTCACCCTGTACTTCGCCGAGACCTACTGGACCGCGGCCGGGCAGCGCACGTTCAACGTCGCGATCAACGGCGCGACCGTCCTCACCGCGTTCGACATCTTCGTCGCCGCGGGCGGCGCCAACCGGGCCGTCGCGCGGACGTTCAACACCACCGCGAACGCGAGCGGCCAGGTCGTGGTCCAGTTCACCCGCGCCGGCGGGCCCGACAACCCGAAGATCTGCGGCCTCGGCGTCGCCGGCGGCAGCGTGACCACCTTCCCGCTGACCGTCGCGAAGTCGGGCAACGGCGCCGGCACGGTGAGCGGCTCCGGCATCGCCTGCGGGGCGACGTGCAGCGCGAGCTACGCGTCCGGCACGACCGTGACCCTGTCCGCGGCCGCGGCGAGCGGCTCGACGTTCGGCGGCTGGAGCGGCGCCTGCACCGGCACGTCCACCTGCACCGTCTCGATGACGACCGCGCAGTCCGTGACCGCCACCTTCACCTCCCAGGTGACGACCTACGCCCTCAGCGTCACGCGGTCGGGGAGCGGCAGCGGGACGGTCTCCTCGAACCCCTCCGGCATCAGCTGCGGGTCGACGTGCAGCGCGACCTACGCGAGCGGCACGACCGTGACGCTGACGCCGTCCGCGGCGGCCGGCTCCACGTTCGGCGGCTGGAGCGGCGCGTGCACCGGCACCGGGAGCTGCACCGTATCGATGACCGCGGCGCGGTCGGTCACGGCCACCTTCCAGGCGTCGACCCCCTCGGGCGGCCTCGTCGGGTGGGCCACGGTCGGCGGCACCGTGACGGGCGGCGGCAGCGCGACGCCGGTGACGGTCACGACGCTCTCGGCGCTCAACTCCGCGGCGGCCGGCACGACCCCGGCGGTGATCCGGGTCTCCGGCACGATCACCGGCGCCGTGTCCATCGGCTCGAACAAGACGATCGAGGGCGCGAACGCGTCGGCGACGATCCGCGGCTCCATCCGCATGAAGGGCTCGGCCAACGTCATCCTGCGCAACCTGAACGTGGTCGGCTACAACTGCACCGACGCGTCGAGCTGCGAGAGCGGCGCCGACGCGATCGCCGTCGACACCGGCGCGCACCACCTCTGGTTCGACCACCTGGCGATCTCCGACGGGAGCGACGGCAACCTCGACTTCTCCCACGCCGCCGACAACATCACCGTCTCCTGGTGCAAGTTCTTCTACACGGGGCGTTCGGGCGGCCACCAGTACTCGAACCTCATCGGCCACAGCGACAACAACGCCAGCGAGGACACGGGGAAGCTCCGGATCACCTTCCACCACAACTGGTGGGCGAACGGCGTCCGCGAGCGCATGCCGCGCATCCGGTTCGGCCAGGTGCACCTCTACAACAACCTCTACACGGCGACCGGTAACAACTACTGCATCGCCCCCGCCAAGGGCGCGAGCGTGCTCGTGGAGAACAACGTCTTCTCCGGCGTCAGCGACCCGATCGATCTCTCGTACGGCGACGGCGCCGCCACCCTGCGCGGCAACCTCTTCACCAACGTGAGCGGCAACACCAGCGGCCGCGGCACGTCGTTCACCCCGCCGTACGCGTACACGCTCGATCCCGCCTCGAGCGTCGAGGCCGCCGTCCGCGCCGGCGCCGGGCCGCGGTAGATCCGTCAGGAGCTCCGAACGAGCGGCGGGCGCCTTCCCGGTGCCCGCCGCTCCTCGTTTCTCCTCCCACCTCGCATGCGATTGCGGCGATCGGCGTCTGCCGTGATGCGGTCTGTCCTCTCGATCGCCATACGCCCGTTCCGTTGCCATACGCCTCGCCTTGTGGCGCGTTGCCGTGGGGCGACCGTCCGGGCACGCCGGGCTCGCCGACCAGGTAGATGCTCGGCGCCCACGAACAGTCGTAGGACGCGCGCGTGCCGGAGGTGATCTTCGCGCCGCGGCGCCGAAACTCGCCGGCACCTTCGCGGACGATCAGACGCGTCAGCCGGCTCAGACATCGGCGCCGCGGCCTCTCGGTCCGATCCGCGCGCGTTCCACGACGGGTGGCGTCCGGCGCCTGCGCTGATGGTCGGCTCGCTCCGGCGTGCCCGGCCGGCCGCCTGGGGGCGTTGCTTGTGGCGGCTCGGCTGCGTCTCGTTCGGGTTCGGATCGCTTGGATTCGAGCAGAAGCGTTTCGCCCCCTGCACGGAACCGCAACAAGGCGGATCCGACCTCCGCCGACGGCCGGAGCGCAGCCCTCGCGCCTTCTCCAACGTCACCAGTACGGGCAAAGCTGCAACGGGCGTGACAACGCAGCGCGGGAAGCCGCTCCCCAGCACGCCATCGTCCATCGCGCGCGTTGGCACGCACGGCGTTGCGCCTCGCTCCGTGCACGCGCCCCCATCTCCAGTACGGAGACGATCCAGGCGCTTGGCGGAGCGACGGTCCGGCGCCGGAGGCCGGATCCGCCCCTCGGAACCGCCTCAGCCACGAGGCGGATGCTGGAACCCCCGCGGCACATCGACAGCGCGGCAGAGGACCGGCCCGCCACTACCGCCGAACCGCGAACACCTCCTGGTGCGCCGCCCGGGTGATGGCGAGCACCGCCGGGTTCGCGAGCCTGCGCTCGACCGTGATCGCGTAGCACCGCTCGACCACGCCGTCGGCCATGCCGAGGTGCTGCACCCCGTACTGCGCCTCGATCTCGCTCACCACCGCCGCCGGCCCGGGGAAGATGCCCAGACCGTCCGCGCCGAAGGTCATGAGCAGCGCGCTGTCCTCGAACTCGGCCACGATCCGGGGCCGGATCCCGTGCCGCTCGAACCACTGGTTGAGCGCGCGCCGCAGGCTCAGCGACTCCGCCGGGAGGAGCAGCGGCGCGCCGTCCAGCGAGCCGGGGAACCCGCGCTTGCGGGGGCCCACGAGCGTGGGGGCGCCGAAGAGCGCGACGCCGCACTCGCCCAGCAAGTGGTTGTGCGCGCGGATCGGGCTGCCGGACGGGACCGGCGAGTCGGCGATCACCACGTCGAGCGCGTGCTGCGCGAGCTCGGCGAGGAGCCGGTGGAAGCTCCCCTCGCGGCAGAGGAGCCGGACCGTGTCCGCCATCGCGATCGCGGGCTGGAGCAGCCTGCGGACGAGCAGCTTCGAGAGCACGTCGGTGACGCCCACCTCGAGCTTGGCGGGCCGGCCGACCGCCTTCCCCTGGACCGCGTCCACGAGCTCGTTGCCGAGCCCGAAGATCTCCTCGGCGTAGCGATAGGCGACGCGCCCGACGTCGGTGAGCGCCAGCTTCCGCCCGACCTTCGTGAAGAGCTTCTCCCCGAGCGCGTCCTCGAGCGCGTGGATCTGCGCGCTGAGCGTCGGGTGCGAGAGGCGGAGCACCTTGCCGGCCTGGACGAGTCCCCCCTCGCGGGCGACGACCCAGAAGTAGCGGAGGTGGTTGTAGTTGAGCGAGGTCATCGCCTGGGATTATGTCTGTTGTCCCTACGTGTCCAGTTGAAATTTCGTCATTGTCTACGTCTCCGGAGCGGTTACTTCTCTGGCACGGGC
This sequence comes from Pseudomonadota bacterium, assembly GCA_023411405.1. Classification (GTDB taxonomy): domain Bacteria; phylum Myxococcota; class Myxococcia; order Myxococcales; family Anaeromyxobacteraceae; genus Anaeromyxobacter. The sequence goes on from JAEYOU010000318.1 coordinate 10,871, forward strand.
CCGGCGTTCACGGACCCGCACAAGGGAGACGAAGACGATGACGACGTTCAGGAACCAGCTGAAGACCGTGGTGCTCCTCGGGGCCCTCTCGGCCCTGATCATCGGCCTCGGCGGGCTCGTGGCCCCCGGCCACCTCTACCTGTTCGGCGCCCTGGCGCTGCTCATGAACCTGGGCGCCTACTTCTTCTCCGACCGGATCGTGCTGCGCATGCACGGCGCGAGCGAGGTCGGCCCCGCGCAGGCGCCCGAGCTGCACGCCATGGTCGCCGAGCTCGCGGGGCGCGCCGGGATCCCGAAGCCGCGGGTGTTCCTCATCCCCGAGGATCAGCCGAACGCCTTCGCGACGGGGCGGAACCCGTCGAAGGGCGTCGTGGCGGTGACCCGGGGCATCATGGCGCTCCTCGACCGGCGTGAGCTGCGCGGCGTCCTCGCGCACGAGATCGCCCACATCAAGAACCGCGACATCCTCGTCTCGAGCATCGCCGCCGCGGGCGCCGCGATCATCTCGTACGTCGCGAACGCGCTCACCTTCGGCGCGCTCTTCGGCGGCTCGTCCAGCAGCGACGGCGAGGAGGGCGGCGGCGCCGCCGGCGGCCTCCTCGCGGCCTTCGTCGCGCCGATCGCCGCGATGCTCATCCAGATGGGCATCTCGCGCTCGCGCGAGTACATGGCCGACGCCACCGGCGCGCAGCTCTCGGGCGATCCCGAGGCCCTCGCCAGCGCGCTCCTCAAGCTGGAGCACGCGGCGGAGGTCATCCCCGCCGAGACCGCGCCGGCCACCGCCAGCCTCTTCATCGTGAACCCCTTCGGCGGGATGCAGACCGTGGCCCGCTGGTTCTCGACGCACCCGAGCACCGCGGACCGGGTGCGCCGGTTGCGGGAGATGACGCGCTCCACGGCCGCCGGCGGCTCCGCCCGCGCCGCCTGGGCGCGCGGCGAGTGGTGAACGGCCCCAGCGCGCATCGCGAGACGGAGACCCTCAGGTGAACATGGAGACCATCGGTACCCCGCTGCTCTGGATCGGCTTCCTCGTCTTCGTCCTCGCGATGCTCGCCGTCGACCTCGGCGTCTTCCACCGGAAGGCGCACGAGGTCAGCCTCAAGGAGGCGGGCATCTGGAGCGCGGTCTGGGTCGCGCTCTCGGCCGTCTTCGCCGCCGGGGTGTACGGCCTCTTCGGCGGCCAGAAGGCGCTCGAGTTCACGACCGGCTACCTCATCGAGAAGGCGCTCGCGGTCGACAACATCTTCGTCTTCGTGGTGATCTTCACCACCTTCGGGATCCCCGCCCTCTACCAGCACCGGGTCCTGTTCTGGGGCATCCTCGGGGCGCTCGTCATGCGCGCCGGCTTCATCCTGGCCGGCGGCGCCTTCCTGGCGCGGTTCCACTGGGCCATGTACGTGTTCGGCGGGATCCTGGCGCTCACCGGCCTCAAGCTGCTCGTGCAGCGCAACCAGGAGATCCACCCGGAGCGAAACCCGGTGGTGCGGGCCTTCCAGCGCTTCTTCCCGGTCACCCCCCGGCTCCAGGGCGAGCACTTCGTCGTGAAGCAGGACGGCCGGCGCTTCGCCACGCCGCTCCTCCTCGCCCTCGTCGCGGTCGAGGTGACGGACCTCATCTTCGCGGTGGACTCCATCCCGGCGATCTTCGCGATCACCCGCGACCCGTTCATCGTGTTCACCTCGAACATCTTCGCGATCCTCGGGCTCCGGTCGATGTACTTCCTGCTCGCCGGGATCATCCACCGGTTCGTCTACCTCAAGGTCGGGCTCTCGTTCGTCCTCATGTTCGTCGGCGCGAAGATGCTCCTGGTGGACGTCTACAAGGTCCCGATCGGCGCCTCCCTCGGGGTCATCGCCGCCATCCTCGGGATCTCCGTCGTCGCCTCGCTCCTCCGCCCCGCGAGCGCCAGCCCGCCCGCCCGCGAGCGAGCGGCCTGAGCGGGCCTCGGGCGCGGGGCAGGCGTGGCTAGCTTTCGCTGGTGCCGCCGCCCCGCTCCCGGAGCCGCATCGCCTTCGCCTTCCTCGCCTGCCTCGTCGCCCTGGCCTGGTTCCAGCGGCCGATCCAGAACCCCAACGAGAACTCCCGGCTCGCGCCGGTGCTCGCGGCGTTCTGGAACCGAACCCTGCGGATCGACCCGTACCACGCGGTGCGCCCGACCTGGACCTCCGACAAGAGCGTCCGCGACGGGCACGTCTACTCCGACAAGGCGCCCGGCAGCTCGATCCTCGCGGCGATCGGCTACGCCCCCGTGTACGCGTGGGAGCGGTTCACGGGCCGCGAGATCTCGTACGTCGCCGGGAAGCAGGCGATGACGGTCGCCGCCGTCGGGGTCCCGCTCGCCGCGGCGCTCGCGGCGCTGTTCGCCCTCGTCGCGGCCGCCGCGGGGGCGCGCCGGGCGGCCGCGGTGACCGGGGT
>JAEYOU010000382.1 GCA_023411405.1 Pseudomonadota bacterium
CCCTTCGACAGGCTCAGGGTGAGCGGGGACGTTCGACCCGAGCCCGGCCTCACGAGAAGTCCGCTCGTGCTGAGCCTGTCGAAGCACGAGCGATGTCGCGGGCGTCAGCCCGCCATCCTCGGCACGATCACAGCCAGCGAACGGTCGAGGCGGTAGTTGATCCCGCCGTGCCCGTCCTCGAACTCCTCGTGCACCACCTCCACGCCGCCGCTCCGGAGCGCGTCGGCGATCATCCTCGCCCCCCAGCGGAGGTGGTACTCGTCGCGGGTGCCGCAGTCGAGGAACACCGTCGCGAGCCGGCGGAACGCGTCGAGCGACGCCGGCACGAAGCGGACCGGATCCTCCGCCAGCCACCGCGCCCAGACGTCGGCGCGGAGGCGGCCCGACGGGAGCTCGAACGGCAACGCCAGGCCGAGCGGCTGCGACGGGTCCGGGCCGTAGTGCGCGGCCATCGCGAGGACGTTGAGCACGGTGTGGTCGTCCCCCCGCAGCCGCGTCTCCCGCGCGCGCCGCCGCGCCTCGTCGAGCCACGCGGCGGCCGAGGGCGCGGCGAGGAGCGCGGCGGCCGCCTTCGGCAGGTCGGCGAGGTAGCAGTACTCGAAGTACGCGTCGCCCGAGTGGCAGGCCACGTGCGCGAAGACCTCGGGCCGGTCGCGCCCCATCCGCAGGGCGCCGTAGCCGCCCGAGCTCTTGCCCAGCACCGCCCGCGCGGCGCGATCGGCGCGCGTCCCGAAGCGCGCCTCGACCGCGCGCACCACGTCCTCGGCGACGTAGGTCTGGTACCGCCCCACCGCCGGCGCGTCGATCCACTGCGTGCCGCCGAGGCGCGTCGCGCCGTCCGGGAAGACGGCGACGAAGGGCGGCAGCGCGCCGGCCGCGATCGCGGCGTCGATCCGCTCGGGCACCGTCGGCGCGAACGTGCTCACGTTGAGCCAGTTGCGCGCGCTCCCGCCGAAGCCGTGCAGGAGGTAGACCGCGGGGAGGCCGGGGCGGTGGCCCGGGGGCAGGTAGACGAGCAGCGGGCGGCGGCCGGGATCGCCGAGCGGGTTTCCGGCGAGCGCCGGGGCGTCGAGCTCGAGCTCTACGAGCGTTCCGTGCATGGGCGGGATCATAAGGCCGCGGACCGCGCGCGCGTGACGCGAGATCGCCGGCGCGCCGCTGTGGGCGCGGGGCATACCCGGAGTGGCTCCGCCTGCACGCGGCCGGGGGTCCACGGTCCTTCTACCGACGAGCCTCGCGTGCGAGACTCGTGTCGCACCTGACAGGAGCCCCCATGCGCCTCCGCCCCGTCCTCGCCGGTCTCGCCGCCCTCCTGCTCCTCGTCGCCGCGCCGGCCGCGCGCGCCGCCGAGCGGCTCGTGCTGCTCCCTGCCACCGGCGCGAACGTGGACGAAGGGGAGCTCGTGGCTGCGACCGATCTCCTGCGCGCCGGGCTGGAGCAGACGGGGCGCTTCGCCGTCGTGCTGGGACGCACGCCGGGCGGGAGCGTCGCCGAGCCGTCGCCCGCGGAGGCGGGCGGCGAGGCCGTCGAGGCCGGCGCCGCGCTGGCGGTGACCCTGCGGATCTCGCGGCTCGGCTCCGTCTCCTCCGCGCGCCTCGGCGCCTACAAGCCCGACGGGAGCCTCGCGCACTCCGACGCGCTCTCGGCCGCGAACGCCGACGACCTCGAGCCGGTGCTGCAACGGCTCGCCAAGGGCCTCGCGGCCGCGCGCCCGGCGGCGGAGCTCGCCACCATCGACACGGTCACAGAGCGGGAAGCACGGCCGCTGCGCCAGGTCCCCGCGTCCTTCGACTGGGGCTTCCGGCTCGGGGCGACCTGGTTCGTCGACCGGCCCGGCGGCGACACGGGCCGGCTCACGGGCGCCGGCGCGTTCTGGCTCTTCGACGCGCGGAGCTTCCTCGCCGAGGCGACCGCCGACTGGCACGCCGGCGACGGGGACCACCTCCTCGAGGGCGGGCTCGCGGTGCACGTCCCGTTCTCCCGCCAGAACGTCGCGCCGTACGTCGGCGCGGGGTTCGGGTACGCGATCGTGCACGCGGACGACGACACCGAGGCGGGCCTGACGGTCCGCGGCGCCGGCGGCGTGATCTTCGGCCGGCTCTCGTCCGTGAAGGTGCGGGTCGAGGGAGGCTGGCGGACGACGCTGTTCACCCTCCGCGCCGCGGACGGCCGGCGGGAGTCCGTCCACGGGCCCTACGTCAGCGCCGGCATCGGGTTCTGAGCGCGGAGCTCAGCGGGGTTGGACTTGCTTGCTACCGCTCCCGCGCGAGCACCACGTTGCAGCGCGCGGTGAGCTCGGTGGTGCGCGCGAGGAGCGACTGCGCCTCGCGGTAGAGCTGCGATGCCTCGGACGCGGACGCGTCGGCCAGCTCGCCGATGCGGGCGAGCAGGTCGCCGACCCGGAGCAGGTGCTGGTGCGCGAGCAGCAGCTCGCGGCCGAGCCGGGCGCCATGGCGCGTGAAGATGAGGCTCGTCTGGAACAGCCGCGCCAGGGCCTTGCGGTTGAGCTCGTCCACGGTCCGGCAGCGCGCCTGGAAGTCACGCAGCCGGCGCGCGTCGCGCGCGAGCGAGAGATCGACGACCTCGGTGGTGACGGTCGAGGCTCGCTTGCGAGCGTGAGGCGCCGGAGGAGGCATGCGTGAGGAGAATCGTAGGCGCGCTCGCGCGCGCCGGTCAACGGGCCCCCGCCCTTGACACCGCCTACCCTCGCGTGGGTCGGGACGCACGTGCGAAGCAAGCTTCGCACGCGGAGGGTGCGGGGCGCGGGTGACGGCGCACCCCGCGCCCCCTCGGAGGAACCTACGCGAGCGCCGCGACCGCCAGCTCCTCGATCTTCCTGAGCGCGTCGTCGAGCCCGGCCGGGTTGGCGCCGCCCGCCTGGGCCAGGTCGGGCTTGCCGCCGCCCGAGCCTCCCACGAGCTTCGCGCCCTCCTTCACGAGGTCGCCCGCCTTCACCTTGCCGGCGAGGTCCTTCGTCACCGCCACGAGGAGCACGGCCTTGCCCTCGTGCTCGGACCCGAGCGCGACCACGCCCTTCGCGAGCCGATCGCGGAGCTTGTCGGCGAGCTCGCGCAGCGCCTTGCCGTCGCCCTGCACGCGCGCGGCGAGCACCTTGGCGTCGCCGGCCGCCTTCGCCTGCGCCGCGAGGTCGCCGGACTGTGCCGCGGCCACCTTCGCGCGCGCCTCCTCCAGCGCGCGCTCGAGCTCCTTCACCCGGCGCTGCGTCTGCTCGATCTTCTGGGCCACCTCGAGCGCGCCCGCCTTGAGGAGCGCCGCGGCCTTGCGCAGCTCGCCGTCGCGCCGCTGCGCCTCCTCGACCGCCGTCGGGCCGGTATGGGCGACGATGCGGCGGACGCCCGCCTGGATCGACTCGTCGCTCGCGATCTTGAAGAAGGCGATGTCCCCCGTCCGCCGCACGTGCGTGCCGCCGCAGAGCTCCTTGGAGGGCCCGAGCCGGACGACGCGGACCACGTCGCCGTACTTCTCGCCGAAGATCATCATCGCGCCGGACTGCCGCGCCTCCTCGAGCTTCAGGACGGCGACTTCCGCCGCCTCGTTCTTCCGGACGAGCTCGTTCACCCGCGCCTCGATCGCCTGGAGCTCCTCGTCCTGGAGCGCCTCGAAGTGGGAGAAGTCGAACGTCAGGTAGTCCGGGGCGACCTTCGAGCCCGCCTGCTTCACGTGCTCGCCGAGCCGCTCCCGGAGCGCGAACTGGAGCAGGTGGGTGGCGGAGTGGTTGGCCCGGATGAGGTCGCGGCGGGCCTCGTCGACCCGGAGGTCGGCGCGATCGCCGACGGAGATCTCGCCCTCGACCACCTCGCCGAGGTGCGTGACGAGGCCGGGCACCGGCCGCTTCGCGTCGGTGACCTGCACCTTCCCGCCGGGCACGGTGATCGTGCCGGTGTCGCCCACCTGGCCGCCCGACTCCCCGTAGAACGGCGTCGCCGCGGTGATCACCTCGACCTTGTCGCCCTTCTTCGCCTTGGCGGCGCGGGCGCCGTTGGCGAGGAGCGCCTTCACCTCGGCCGCCGCGGTGAGCGTCTCGTACCCGAGGAACTTCACCTCCTCGAGCTCGCCGACGATCTGCTTGTGGAGATCGGCGATCGACTGCTCGCCCGAGCCCTTGAATTCGCCGCTCCGCGCGCGCTGCTCCTCGAGCAGCTTGTCGAACCCGGCCTCGTCCACCCCGAGGCCGTTCTCGACGGCGATCGTCCGGGTGAGATCGAGCGGGAAGCCGAAGGTATCCGCGAGCTGGAAGGCGACGTCGCCGGGCACGACCTTGCCGCCGGTCTTGCGCAGGCGCGCGATCTCCTCGTCGAGCCGGTCGAGGCCGCGGTTCAGCGTCCGCCGGAAGGACTCCTCCTCCGCCGCCGCCACCTTGGTGATGAACGGCCGGTTCTCCCGCGTCTCCGGGTAGGCCGCGCCCATCTCCTCGATCACCGCGGCGCAGACGTCGGCCAGGAAGAGCTTCTCCAGGCCGAGCTTCTTCCCGTGCCGGATCGCGCGCCGCATGATGCGCCGCAGGACGTACCCGCGGCCCTCGTTGGACGGCAGCACGCCGTCCCCGACCAGGAACGTCGTCGCCCGCGCGTGGTCCGCGATGACGCGCATCGAGACGTCCTCCGCCGCGTTCGCGCCGTACTTCTTGCCGGAGATCTTCTGCACCGCGGCGATGATGCTCTGGAAGAGGTCCGTGTCGTAGTTGGACCGCTTGCCCTGCACCACCGCCGCGACGCGCTCGAGCCCCGCCCCGGTGTCGATCGACGGCCGCGGCAGCGGCGTGAGGCTCCCGTCCTCGCTCCGCTCGAACTGCATGAAGACGAGGTTCCAGATCTCGAGCCAGCGGTCGCAGTCGCAGGCGACGCCGAGGCACTTCCTCCCCGCCTGCTCCTCGGCGCACGGGACGTCGTTCCCCTGGAAGAAGTGGAGCTCGGAGCAGGGGCCGCACGGGCCGGTGTTGCCCATCGCCCAGAAGTTGTCCTTCGCCCCGAGCTTGTGGATCCGCTCGACCGGGACGCCGGCGCCCTTCCAGAGCTCGTACGCCTCCTCGTCCCAGGGGATCGGCCCCTCGCCGGCGAAGACGGTCGCGGCGAGCCGGTCCTTCGGGATGCCGAGCCACGCGTCGCTCGTCACCCACTCCCACGCCCAGCGGACGGCGTCCTTCTTGAAGTAGTCGCCGAACGAGAAGTTGCCGAGCATCTCGAAGAACGTGTGGTGACGGGCGGTGAACCCGACGTTCTCGAGATCGTTGTGCTTGCCGCCGGCGCGCACGCACTTCTGCGAGGTGGTGGCCCGCGCGTAGTCCCGCTTCTCCCGGCCGGTGAAGACGTCCTTGAACTGGACCATGCCGGCGTTTGTGAAGAGCAGCGTCGGGTCGTTCTGGGGGACGAGCGACGAGCTCGCCACGCGGCGGTGACCGCGCTCCTCGAAGAAGCGCAGGAACGACTCGCGGATCTGGGCAGCGGTGAGGGTCTTCATATGAGACCCGCTTGAATAACAGACGCTTGCGCAGGGATCCACCACGACCCGCGCGGAGCGGCGGCCCCACCAGCGGGAGACGCTCCCGCTCGCCCTTCGACAGGCTCAGGGCGAGCGGTCCACGCCCGTCCGCTCGTGCTGAGCCTGTCGAAGCACGAGCGATTCCGCGTTACTCGCCCGGCAGGACCACCTTCCACTCCTGCCCTTCCCGCACCAGGGACACCTCGCCGCGCTCGCCGCCCTCCGCCTCGACCGCGACGACGGCCCGGTCCTGCGACTCCCGCAGCACCGTCGCCGACTTCACCTTGGGTGCGGTGGGTGCGAGGTCCCCGAGGATGAGGTTCGCGAGCCGGAGGTCGGCGCCCGGCACCTTCGCGCCGCCCTCGAGCTCCTTCCCCCGGGCGCGGAGCCGGTCCTGCGACTCCTTGGAGAGCATGGCCCAGACCGCGCCGACGTCGCCCGACCGCGCGGCGCGCGCGAACCGCTCGTACCGCTCCGCGGGGTTGTCCGGCCGCTGGCAGCCCCCGACGAGGAGCGCGACGAGAGCGAGGGGGAGGGCCCGGAGGGAGGTGGCGCGGCGCATGCCCGGGAAGTCTACAGGGGCAGGCGAGGAGCCGCACCCCTGGATTCAGCGCCTCAACCGGAGCCGCCACACGCGCTGCCCCGTGGCCAGGTAACGCTTCTCCCGCGTGGACGGGAGCTCGTCCGGGGTCGGCTCGGAGAACCGCCCCGGCCCCGCCTCGTTCCGGAAGCCGGCCTCCTCCAGCCGCTCCACCGCGCCGAGCGCGTACGCCTCGACGTCGGTGCGGAAGTCGAGCAGCCCGCCCGGGCGGAGGAGCGCGCGGAGGAGGAGCGACGTCCGGTCGTCCACCAGCCGCCGCACGTGGTGCCGCCGCTTCCACCAGGGATCGGGGAAGTGGACGTGGATGGCGGCGAGCGAGCCGGCCGCGAACAGGCGCGGCGCCAGGATGCGGGCGTCGCCGTACAGGGCGAGCAAGCGGGAGTGCCCCCGCCGCTCCGCCTTCCCGGCGATCGCCTCGGCGAACTTCTTCCGCTGCTCGATCGCCACGAGCGCGCGGTCGGGGTGCGCCCGCGCGAAGGCGAGGGCGAAGCCGCCGTGCCCCGGGCCGATCTCCAGCTCGAGCCGCTCGGCCGCAGGGCCGAACCGTGCGCGCCAGTCCGGGAGCAGGTCGAGGGCGATGGGGGCGAGGTCCTCGCCGTGGAAGATCATGGCGTGGGGCGTTTACCACGCCTTCGCCCCGTGAACGAGCACGTGCCCGTGCCCGCGCCCGGGGCCTCCCCCCGTGGTAAGACTCTCCTCGACGTGTCCCGGCCACCGGCCCCCCGGCTCCGACTCCTCGCCCTCGCCGCCGCGGCGCTCGCCGCCTCCCCCGCCTGCCGACGGGCCCCGGGCACGCCGCCGGAGCGGTACCTGTCCGCGCGATCGGGCTGGGCCCTCGTCGTCCACGACCTCCGGCGGGCCTCGAGAGAGCTCGACGCGCTGCACGAGACGGCAGCGACGTTCCCCGGGGCGGGCGCGCTCCGGCACGGCCGCGGCGCCCTGACGTCCCAGCTCGGCTTCGATCCGCTCGATCCCGAGGCGCTCGCCGGCGCCGGCATCGACCCGTCGCGTGGGCTCGCGATCGGGTCCGAGCCCGCGCCCGGAGAGTCGTCGGGGCGCCTCGGCGCGCCCGTGCTCGTCCTCCCCGTCCGCGACGCGGCCGCCCTCGAGCGCACCGTCGCGCGCCTCGCCCGCGAACGGCTCGGCGCGCCGGAGCAGTCCGCCTCCTCGAGCGACGGTCTCCGGATCGTCACGTTCCGTGCCCCGGGCTCGGCGCAGGAC
>JAEYOU010000476.1 GCA_023411405.1 Pseudomonadota bacterium
GCCCTCGCCGGTCCGCCCGATCCCCGGCGGCCTCTCGCTGGCGCGCCTGTTCGGCGAGAACGGCGGGCGCGTCGCCGAGGTCGAGCTCCTCATCCGCGAGCGGTCCTTCGGGCGCGCCACGCGCCGCGCCTCCGAGGGGCTCGCCGAGCTGCTCGCCGGCCTCACCTTCGCGGACCCCACGCCGGGCGCGCGCGCCCTGCTCCTGGGCCTCGACGGCCGCGACGTGCTCCGGCTGGCGAAGCTCGCGGCCCTGCCCGAGGGGCAGGGGACGGAGCGCGAGGCGCTGTTCGCGCTGCACGTGCTCGTGTCGGCGATGCTGCGGGCCGAGGAGCTGTGAGGGCCTCCCGTCACCGCCGGTCGAGCAGGTCGATCAGCCCCAGCCGCACCAGCTTCCGAATGGACTTGAGCGTCTCCACCTCGCGGAGGGGCGACGAGAGGGTGATGCTCGCGACGTCCCACGTGCCGTTCACGCGCGCGGCCACCTCGCGATCCGCGAACGTGAGCCGCCGGCCGGCGGGCGTCTCGAGCGAGCGCGGGCCCGCGAGGAGGACCGGCACGGCCACCGGCGACAGCTCCTCGTAGAGGGTCGCCACCTGCTCCCGCTCCGCCTCGCGGAGCAGGTTCCGCACGCGGCGGTCCGACGGATCGGCGGCGAGCAGGCTCTTGAAGACGATGGCCGCCTCGTCGAACTGGCGCTCGGCGACGAGCACCTGCGCCTGGTCGACGAGCGCCGAGACCGGATCGGCCCTTGCCGCGACGCCCTCGACGTGCACGAGGCCGAGCTCCCGGAGCACCTCGATCCGCCGCAGCGCCGCCGGCCGCGAGAGGTGGAGCGCGAGCCGCGCCTCGGCGATGGAGAGCCGGCGCCGCGCCGCCTCGAGCAGCGCCCGCTGCGCCGGCGTGCGCGCCCGCCCCCCGGCGTCGGCGACGAGGAGCGCCGACTCCGACGGGTAGCGGAGGTCGAGCTCGGGCCACTCGTCGAGCCGGCGCAGCCCCTCGAGCGTCATCTGCCCCACGCCCAGGTCGAGCGGGATGCCGTCCTCGAACCCGGCGGCGTCGTCCACCAGCGTGAACCGGCCGCTCGGCGGGCCGAGGAAGAGATCGACGATCCGGTCGGCGGCGGACTCGGTCCAGAGCTGCTCCTCCGGCACCTCGGGGGACCAGCCGGCGAGCCTCCCCAGGCTCGCCTGGAAGGCGGTCGGCCGGGAGGCTGCGACGATCCGCCGGTCGCGCACCTCCATCCAGAACGGCGCGCCCTCGCCGGTGTCGATCTCCAGGACCCCTGCCCTGCGCCCCTGATCGATCCACTGGAGGAGGTCGGGGAGGGGGAAGGTGGAGAGGTCACCCTGGAGCACGGGACCATTGTACGCGTGAATCGTCCGCGATCGTCGCATCCGGGCCTCGGGCGTCAGGCGCGCAGCACCCGCCCGGCCTCTTCCGCGCTCGACACCCGCCGGCCCACCTTGTGGCCGGGGGAGCGGACATGCGGACCTTTCTGGGACTGGTGGTGCTGGGCTTCGCCATGGCGGGGGCGATCGCGTGCGGCGGCGGCGGCGGCGGCGGCGAGAGCTCGCCGGGGACGGGGAACCCTCCCCCTCCGCCTCCACCTCCGCCTCCACCGGCGGTCGCACGCCCGGTGCTCGTCGGAGACTTCGCGTTCTACGGGGTCGACCAGGGGCTCTCGCCCACGGTGCACGACGTCTCCGCCGACGAGGGCGGGAACGCGTACGTCGCCGGGGGCGACGCGCTCTACGTCCGGCCGCGCGGCGAGGAGGCCTTCCGGCGCTTCTCGCCCGACGACGCCGGCCTCACGAAGAACTGCCACGACCCCTCGCACATCGCGAACCCGAACCCGCCGGATCCGCCGGCCACCTGCCCCATCATCTCCGTGGCGGGGGGCGCGCCCGGCGTCGCGGTGATCGGGTTCAAGGGCGTGGGCACCGACTACGACTACGACGCCCCGTGGGCGCTCGACTCCGGCGGCGCCGACGTCCTCGCCTTCGACGGCGTGAGCCTCACCCGGACCCGCCACGTGTTCCTGGCCTCGCCGCCCGGCGTCATCTGCGAGCACTGGGTGCCCGGCTCGAACAACACCGTCTGCGAGGAGACCTGGATCGACTCCACCTGGATGAGCGGCCGCAAGAAGATGCGCCAGGTGAAGCGGATCGTCGTGAACCACGACGCCTCGCGGCCGCGCTCGTACGGCGACGTGTACTTCGGCGCCACGCACGGCTGCCTGGCGATCCTCGCCGCCCACCCCGAGCAGCGGGGCTGGATCGACTCCACCAAGGGTGATCCGGCCTGGACCGACACGAAGGGAGTCTGGGAGCACGAGCACCCCGCCAGGACCTGGACCGACGGGCGCTTCCTGAGCGGCGAGTCCACCGGGCTCGCGCTCGATCCGGTGAGCGGCGTCCCCTGGTTCTCGAACCAGTTCTTCACCACGTCGCTGCCGGGCTACGTGGAGTATGCGCACCCGAGCTGGAACGGCTGGTGGGGCCCGATGGCCGAGTTCGTGACGTTCTGGCAGCCGGAGGGGAACCCCGACGACCCGCGGCTGCGCGACAACGTGTCCGGCCTGTCGTTCTGCGACGACGGGACGCTCTGGGTGGCGTCCGGGAACCACGGCGTCGGCCGGTACGACCCGCGGACCGGGGCGTGGAGGGCCATCCCGCTCCCGGCCAACACCGGGAACGCCGCGAGCGCCATCGCCTGCGACCCGGCCGACGGGTCCGCCTGGGTGGGCTTCACGTACGGTGGCTTCGGCCGGGTGCGCGGGGACGAGTGGGACCCCAGGTACTTCGCCCCGACAACCGCGCCTGGCTTCACGTGGAATCCGGTGCGGTCGATCCAGATCGACCGCTGGTCCACTCCGCGGATCGTCTACCTGGCGCATGAGCGTTCGGCCCGGTACGGCGCCGGCGGCGTCACGGTGTATGGCGGACCGTGAAGCGATCGGCCCACCCGCCGCCCTGCGTCACTGGTCGTCAACTCCCCGCGGAATCGTTTGCGCCCCCGGGTGTCACTGAGCGTCTAGGTTCACGGAGCGCAGCACCCGAAAAGGATGCTGCCGCGGGTACCCCCCTTTGCTAATGGTCGCGACATGGATCTCCTGACGCGCTTCGCGGGCAACGTCCGTCGCCTCCGCTCGAAGAAGAAGCTCTCGCAGAAGGCGCTCGCCGACAAGGTCGGGATCTCCGTCTCCTACGTCTCGATGCTCGAGCGCGGGCAGCGGTCCCCGCCGCTCGAGACGATCGAGAAGATGGCCAAGGCCCTCGGCGTCCCGCCGGCGGCGCTGCTCGGCGGCCGGTAGCCGCCGCCCCGGCGTCAACGGCCCGTGAACGTCGCCCCCGCGCTGCCGTGGGCC
>JAEYOU010000492.1 GCA_023411405.1 Pseudomonadota bacterium
GCCCTCGCCGCCGCGCGCCGCGCGCGGACTCCGCTCTCCGTCCTGGGCCGGTTCGAGCGCGGCGCCGGGGTGCGCGTCCTCGCCGGCGGCCAGGTCCGGCCCGTGCCGGTGGGTCACGACCACCTCCGCGCACCTGCCCCCGGTTTTGACATGGGCCCCCACGCGTCTAGGATCCGAGCCGGTGGGCGGTCTCCGCCCAGAACCCCCCGAGGCAAGCGGTGACGCGAACTCGAGCCGACGAACGCCCCTCCACGCGTCCCTCCGCACGCTCCGGCGACGCGCCGCACCTCGTGGCCTTGCGCGGCCGCGTGCCGGAGCCGGCTTTGCGGCCGCCGCCCGCGCCCGCCGGCCTCGAGGTCTCGCTCCAGACCAAGATCCTGGGCGGCTACCTCATCGTCGGCGTGGTGCTGCTCCTGGGCGTCCCGTACGTCCACGTGCTGTTCCAGAGCTGGTGGAAGGCCGGGCTCGTCATCCTGCCGGTGACGCTCGCGCTCGGCTGGGGGCTCACCCTCGGCGTCGCCCGCGTCTCGCGTATCGGGCGCCTCAAGGCGAGCGCGGTCGAGATCAGCCGCGGCGACCTCTCGCGCGCGGTCATCTCCGAGGAGCAGATCCAGTTCCACGACGAGATCGACGACCTCACCGAGGCGATCCGGACGATGCAGGAGAACCTGCGCGACCTCGTCTCCCGCATCCAGCGGACGGCGCGCTCGGTCGCGGAGAGCGCGAGCGAGCTGCAGAACTCCGCCGAGGACGTGAACGCCTCGACCGACGAGGTGGCGTCGTCGATGGAGAAGATCGCCATCGGCGCCGGGCAGCAGTCGGAGCTCGTGGAGCGGACCTCGAAGGTCATCGGCGACATCGCCGGCTCCATCGAGCGGACCGCCCGGAGCGCGGAGGAGGCCGCCAAGGCGTCGGCGGAGACGAGCTCGTCGGCGGCGAGCGGCGGCGAGGCGGCGCGGCTCGCGGGCGAGAAGGTGAAGAAGGTGTTCGCCCGGATCGAGGCGGCGAGCGAGCAGGTGTTCGCCTTCGGCGAGCGGACGAAGGAGATCTCGAAGATCGTCGAGGCGATCACCCAGGTCGCGAACCAGACGAACCTCCTCGCCCTGAACGCCACCATCGAGGCCGCCCGCGCGGGCGAGTACGGCCGCGGGTTCGCGGTGGTCGCCGAGGAGGTCCGCAAGCTCGCCGAGTCGGCGGGCCGGTCCGCCGACCAGATCTCCTCGCTCGCGACCGACATCTCCGGCCGGGCGGCGAAGGTGGTCGAGACGATGCAGGAGTCGGTGGCGGAGCTCGGGGACGGGCGCGAGGACCTGAACGCCATCATCCGGACGCTGGCCGACATCGCCGGCATCGCCGCGAGCGGCGCCGCCAAGGTGGGCGTCATCTCCCAGTCCGCGCGCGAGCAGCTCAAGGGCTCGGCGGACATGGTCCAGGCGATGGATCACATCTCCGACGTGGCCTCCTCCAACGCGAGCTCGACGGAGTCCGTCCGCAAGGTCATCGGCGAGCAGACCGCCGCGGTCTCGCAGATGGCGAGCGCGGCCCAGGAGCTCACGAACCTCTCGATCGAGCTCCAGACCGTGGTCTCGCGCTTCCGCCTCGGGTAACCACCCATGCGCCACGTCGTGTTCCGGGTCGCCGCCGAGCGGTACGCGCTCCCGCTCGACGCCGTGCGCGAGGTGGTGCTCCCGCAGCCGCCCTTCGCGCGGGTGCCCCGCGTCTCCGAGGCCGTCCCCGGGGTCATGAACCTGCGCGGCCGCGTGCTCGCGGTGGTGGATCTCGCGCCGCTGGTCGGCCTGCCCGCCCAGCCGCTGCGGGAGGGGGCGGGACAGGTGCTGGTGCTCGATCAAGGGAAGCGGGCGCTCGGGATCCTCATCGGCGGCGTGCTGGGCGTCGAGGACGTGGAGCCGCCCGCGGGAGAGGGCGTCCGGGCGCTGATCCGCGGCGTGGTGGGGGCGCGGGCCGGGGCCGTCACCTTGCTGGCGCCGGAGGCGCTGCTCCAGGCGGCGGTGGAGCTGTTCGGGGAGCGGTAGCGCGCACGGCGGCGCGCAACTCCGGGAGATCCCGAGCCGGGCGTCGCGCGCGGGCTCTCCGCGCCTGTGCGCACAAGTGATCCTGGCGGGCGTCGCCTTCTTGTCCCCCCGGCGACTCCGGTGGTACTTTTCGTGGGGCCCCGCGGGGGAGGAACCAGATCGCCATGCCGAAGAGAGTCCTGATCGTCGACGACGCGATCTTCATGCGCAACATGATCAAGGACATCTTCTCCGGGTCCGGGTTCGAGGTCGTCGGCGAAGCAGCCAACGGGCTCGAGGCGGTGGAGAAGTTCAAGGAGCTGAAGCCCGACCTCACCACCATGGACATCGTGATGCCGTTCAAGAGCGGCATCGAGGCCACGCGCGAGATCATCAAGCAGGACGCGAAGGCCGTGATCGTCATGTGCAGCGCGCTCGGGCAGGAGTCGCTGGTGATGGAGGCCATCGAGGCCGGCGCGAGCGACTTCATCGTGAAGCCCTTCAAGTCCGAGGACGTGCTGTCGGTCGTGAAGAAGGTGCTGGGCGACGCATAGCCCTCCCCGGGAGGGCGCGTGGATCTGCGGAAATACCTCCCGCTGTTCGTCTCCGAGGCCGGGGAGCACCTCGCCGCCTACGCGAAGGACCTCGTCCAGATCGAGAAGGGCGTCGCCGGGGGCGCCGACGTCCGCCCGACCATCGACAGCCTCTTCCGGCACGCGCACAGCGTGAAGGGCATGAGCGCCTCGATGGAGCTCGAGGGCATCAGCGCGCTCGCCCACAGGGTCGAGGACCTGGTGGACGTCTTCCGCAAGGAGCCGGCCCGCCTCGACGCGGCCGCGGTCGACGACCTGCTCGCGGCCGGCGACGCGCTCCAGGCGATGATCCGCGCGTCGGCGAGCGGCGACAAGCCCGCCGCAGACCCGGTGATGCTCGAGCGGCTCGCCGAGACGGCGCGCCGCTGCCG
>JAEYOU010000501.1 GCA_023411405.1 Pseudomonadota bacterium
GTACAGAGCGAAGCAAAGAAATGCAGCGCGCAGGCCTCTCTGGGGTCGAACTGGGCGACTCCGCCAGCGATCGACCGCGAAGGAATAACCGGAAAATCCGCCAAACCCCACGCAAAGCCTAGGCAACCCAATAGCCGGCCGCAGATCACCAGACCCAGCTCACCGGCAAACCGAGACAACGCCGCCATTGACGATGTCACCCGGCACAGTGAAACTAACCTGCTTGCCCCGGTAGCTCAGAGGGCAGGCATCTAGACATCGAAAAACACTGTTTTCTGCGGAGAAAACGCAAGTTTCGGCCATGTGGCATTGGTCGAAAATGACCCCGATTTGGCACGTTTTGTCCCAATAAATTGCCAGATAAATTGCCAGAGATTTCTTGGGCAAACGAGGGCAAAACGACTTGTTGCCACGAGTTCTTAAAGAAGTCGCTCCGCTGCGAATGAGAACTGGTCGACTCCGATCAGTACTCATCTGGCAAGAGAATAGTCGTCGCCGCACGCCTCCCCTGATCGCTGACAGCCTCGGTGATGATCCACAGCCTCACTCCGATCTTCGTTCGATAGGCTGACAAGATTCGACTTCCATCCTTCAACGCATCATCGTTGAGTCGTTTGTCCTCGTCCGTCAACTCGCCCCAGTCACACGAATGGTGGCGACTCAGGTACAGCTCTGGTGATTCTCCAGCCTGCTCCAATGCTGCGAGAGCGCCGGGAGTGGCAAGTGTGCGACCAAGCTCGAACATTTCGTTTCTCCAGAACCGGGCGAATCGGTGAAGGTGACAATTCAGGAGACGCCCGTCGTCAGAAGGAGAAAGCGGCAGAGAGCGGTTATCTGGGAGTCCCAGAGCGATTGGTCCATTTGGGAATTCGGGATTATTTAATCGGGGTCGAAAAATGTAACGGTGAATGCGAACGAGAGCCAAACTCGTCGGCCGCTTCAGGTTTCTGACGCCCGTCGTCCGAAGTGCAGTGACAGTGCAACTTGCTCCTTCGTCTAAGCGGCGGCGATTCCATGCAGGACACCGCCCGGAATCCGAAGCCAGCCCGCAGTTTCGTCTGGAGGCCGTTGCCTGCGCTACGAGACTCCCGTCGATTGCTTGCCCAGGCAGGCTGATTGGGCGTGGTCTCAATCTGTCGACCGACACCCGGCGTCACGCTCTCCGCTGATAACCGAGCGACTCGAATGCCGCCGTCAGGTCGTTCTCATCCGGCCATCCACCTTGATCGTCGGTGCTCTCAAGCGAATTGGGCAGGTTGTCGGACAGCCAAGAATAGATAATGTCTTGCCAATTCTCCGGCAGATTAAACTCCCGCTTCAGTCGCCAAGCAGCGTGTTCGAGATTCTCGAACGTGGCTTCACATTCACGATTCGAGTAGTCGGATTCATCGAGGATTGGGTAATCTGCCATCCGCTGGGCCAGTTCGTGGTAGGTGCGGAATGCTTCGGTGACTTGTCCTCGGCGAAACACTCGAATGCTGAATCCATCGACGTGGCCAACTGCCCAGTGGCTGTGCGACTCAACCACAACATCGGGATCGTCGCCCTGAGTGAATGCCTGTAGCGCCGCCCGGATCACCGAAGCATTGCTTTGGTCGAGAAGCCCGCTGTCTCGATTACTCGTATAGATCACAGCCCAATCTTCCGGCTTGGCGAGTTCAGTTCGCCGGAACCAAACAAAGCAATTGAAGTCACGCCAATTGCCGGCAGCTTCCCGTGCAGCGTCTTCCAACTCGACTTCGCCAAGTGCGACCATTGCTTGTCTCCGTTATTGCGACAGGAATCGGACAACTTTCCGACGCCCGTCGTCTCGCTAAACCAGCAATGGCTCCTCTTCTTCCGCTTCTTGTGCTTCATCCTGCCGATCGAATCCAAGGATGAAATCCGCTGCGGCGCTGGCTGCAGTGCTTGCTGTGAATATGGCTCGATTGTCGGCCCGCAGGACCTTCAGCCAGCTCTTCAGGTAAAGCCGCATTGTCTTGTAGCGGAACATTCGGAATCCCCAACGATGCGGCAAGGAAAGCAGCACCGAGTTCGGCGACAAGTTCTTCGGCGGCGTAGGCGTGGTCACCAAACCGGCCCAATTTGTCGAGCCGATTGAGCCTGCTTTCATGGCCGCTCCAGTGAATGAGTTCATGCAAAGCAGTCGAATAGTACGCCGATTCATTGTCGAACGCTGCTTTTTGAGGCAATTGAATGAAGTCCGAATGGGGCGAGTAAAACGCTCGGCTGCCCATATGCCGGATGTCAGCGCCGGTTGCCGAAATTGCTTCTTCCGCTGGACCAAAACCGACAAATTCACGGCTGGGGCGAGTCGTACGAAAGCGCTCAAGCTTGTCACCTGCACACTGGGTCATGTTGAACACAACAGACTGCCGGCAGAAGAAACGCTGCTCTTCCGTCTCTTGGCCTGTCTTGGGGTCTGTGACCGATTCCGTTACAACTCGCCAGAAGATGATCCGTGTGCCTTTCTCGCCACGCTTGACGTGACCTCCGGCTTTTTTCCACTGATTGAACGTTCCCCAAAGCGACGAGTCGAAGCCCCGCTCTTGAGCCGCAGCCCAGAGCAACAGGATGTTGACAC
>JAEYOU010000563.1 GCA_023411405.1 Pseudomonadota bacterium
TCCCCGCGCCCACCGAGGCGGACCTCGCCGCCGCCCTCGCCGACGCCGCCCGGGGCCGACGGAGCTTCGCCGAGCTCCGCGAGGCCGATCTGCCCGCCTCCCTCCTCGCGCGGCTGGAGCCGAAGGCGCGGGCGGCGCTCGAGCGGCTCGCCCCGGAGCGGATCACCCTGCCCGGCGGCCGGGGCGCCCGCGTCCACTACGAGCCGGGGAAGCCGCCCTGGCTCGAGAGCCGGCTCCAGGACTTCTTCGGGATGGCCCAGGGGCCGAGCCTCGCCGGGGGCCGGGTGCCGGTCGTCCTGCACCTGCTCGCCCCGAACGGCCGGGCGCAGCAGGTGACGACCGACCTCGCCGGCTTCTGGGATCGCCACTACCCCGCGCTGCGGCGGGAGCTGTCGCGGCGCTATCCGCGCCACTCCTGGCCGGACGATCCGAGGACCGCGGCGCCGCCGGTCGCGCGGCGGCGGTAGCGCCCGTGGACCCAGGCACCCCACCTCTCCCCACACCCTTCAGGTTGCCCCTCCGCCTCGCCTTCCCGTACCGTGAATTCCGCGCAGCGCCGCCGCGTCCCCGCTCTCGGAGGTCACCCGTGCGCCGATCGCCCCTCGCCCTCTCCTTCCTTTCTCTCCTCTCCCTCCTCCTCGTCCTGCCGGGCTGCGTGGCCCACGAGAAGGTCGGCGACAAGGCCGCGTTGACCGGGAACTGGAAGGTCGCCGAGCGCGAGTACGCGCAGGCGCTCCGCGGCAACCCCAAGGACAAGGCGGCGGTCCAGGCCAAGTGGCAGGACGCGCGCGCCCGCGCCATCGACGGCGCGCAGCGGGCGGCCGAGGCCTGCAGGGTCGGGCAGGACTGGGAGTGCGCGTACGCCGAGGCCCAGTACGTGCTCGGGCTCGACCCGGGCGACGCGAGGATGGCGGAGGTGAAGCGCGACGCGGCGCGCGAGGTGGGCCACCTCCGGCTCCGCCGCGCGAGCGAGGAGCTCGAGCGCGGGCAGCTCCCGCACGCGATGGAGCTCGTCGAGTCCGCGCGCGGCGTCACCGACGACCCGGGCGTCGAGGCGCAGGCGCGCCGGTTCATCCCCGTGGTCACGCGCGCGGCCGCCGCCGACGCCGAGCGGTTCCGGGCGGCGCGGCAGTTCCCGCAGGCGATCGACCTCCTCACGCGCGCCGTCCGCCTCGACCCGAACCTCACCCCCCGGCTCCAGGCGGCGCAGGCGGAGTACGAGCTCTGGAAGGACGCCGAGGCCGAGCGGTTCACGCGCGAGGGCGACGGGCTCCTCGCCGCGCGCAGCTTCGCCGAGGCGAAGGCGCGCTACGACGCGGCCCTCTCCATCCGCCCGCAGTGGCGGGCCGCGCCGCTCGCCCGCTACGCCGGGCTCCTCGCCGAGGGCGAGGAGGCGATCGGCCGCCGCGACTTCGCGCGCGCCGAGCGCATCTACCGCGACGCGGTGCAGAGCCCGGTCGAGACCGGCTACGCGCGCGAGGCGCTGGACCGGGTCCAGCTCCGCAACTACTCCGTCGAGCTCCGGACGGTGAAGGTCCGCCCCGGCGGCCCGCAAGGGCCGATCGTGGTGACCGTCCGCCTGCCGGACGGCCGCTCGGTGCAGACGCCGCCGCAGCGCGCGGGCCGGGTCGCGCGCCTCGATGCCCGGTTCGTCGTCACCGCGAACGTCTACGACGACCGGCCGGTCTCGGCCCGCGTCTTCCGGCTGCCCGAGCGCGTGGGCTCGAACGACCCGCCGTTCGATCTCGGCACGGTCCGGTTCGCGCTGTCGGAGCTCCTCGGGCGCGGCGCGCTCTCCCTCGAGAACGGCGTCGTCGACGAGCTGCGGGTGGAGATCGCACCCACGCACGCGCCGGCGGGTGACGTGCGGGGCCTCGTGCCCGTGCCCGACGCACCCCCGCCCCGACCCCCTCCGCCGCCTCCGCCGCCGCGGAAGTCCTGAACGGCTCCGAAACCGGTCAGGCGACCGCAGTACACTGGCGACCCACTCCGGAGGCTCCATGTCCCAGGTCCAGCACCACGCGATCCCCATCCTGACCACCTTCGACCCGCCGCCCGGCTACGTGGTCGAGCGGATCATCGGCCCGTGCTGGGGCATCACGGTCCGGAGCCGCAGCATCGTGGGCACGACCTGCGCCGGCTGCCAGACGATCTTCGGCGGCGAGATCACCATGTTCACCGAGCTGGCCATGTCCACCCGCAACGAGGCCATGAACCGGCTCGAGACGACGGCGCGACAGATGGGCGGGAACTGCATCCTCGGGATGCGGTTCGACAGCTCGGAGCTCATGCAGAACACGAACGAGATCGTCGCCTACGGCACCGCCGCCGTGATCCGCCCGGCGTGAGCCGAATCCCCGCTCCCCTCGCGCGCCGGATCGATCGCCTCGCCCGGCGCGCGCACGCGTTTCATCGCTGGGCGCACCACCCGCTCTGCGCGCGGTACGGCCCGGAGGTCCTCCGGGTCGGGCGGCGGACGCGCGTGTGCCGGGGATGCGCGCTCACCGCGCTCGGCGCGGTCGCCGGGCTCGCCGTGGGGATCGCCGCGCCCGTTCCCGGCGCCGCGTGGCTCGCCGCGACCGCGC
>JAEYOU010000584.1 GCA_023411405.1 Pseudomonadota bacterium
GCGCGCGCCCGCGAGCGCGGCGACCTCCGACGGCGCGAGGCGGCTCGCGGGCACCGCGTTGACGAACAGTCCGGCCCGCGACATGCCGAGCACGCCGCGCACCTGGGCGTCGAGCTCGATCGCCTCGTTGACGGGGGTCTCCTCGGGCAGGGTCACGAGGGCGACGGCGGTCTGGACCGGGTCCACGAGGAGCCGCTCCATCCACTCGGCGTCGTGGCGGAGGGGACCGGCGGGGACGGCGTCGAGCAGGGCGGAGGGGACGCGCAGGAGCTGGATCGCGTGTCCGGTCGCCGGGGCGTCCACGAGCACGAGGTCCCACCGCGGCCCGCCCGGATCGCGGGAGCGGGCCTCGTGCAGGATCTTCCCGAGCACGACCAGCTCGGCGAGCGAGGGGATCGCGCGCAGGAAGTAGCGGATGAGCCGGTTCTCGAACACGGCGTGCGTCACGGCCTTGAAGCGGAGCACCATCAGGCCGTACTCGTGCATCGCGGCGGCGGGCAGCACGTTGAGCGTGTGGAGACCGGGCCGGGGCTGGGCGGTCGCTCGGGCCGCGCCCTCGCCCCGCCGGCGGGCGGAGCCCGCCTCCTCCGGACTCTCTCGGGCGTCGCCCTCGCCCGCGCCGAGCAGCGCGGCGATGCGCGGGTGCGGGGCGTTCACCTCGCAGACGAGGACCCGCTTCCCCGCTCGCGCCGCGAGCAGCGCCAGCGCCGCCGTCACCGTGGACTTCCCTGCGCCGCCCTTGCCGGCCACGAAGACGAGGTGCCGGTCGAGAAGGGTGGGATCGGCCACGAGGCTTGACAAGCTAGCGAGGGGAGGGTGACAAGTCCACACGGTCATGATCCTCGACGACGTGCTCAAGAACCCCGCCCTTCGCAGGGCGCTCGCGGCGGGCGAGGAGCAGATGGGCAAGGTGTTCGGGAAGCTCCTCTCCAGCGAGACCGTCACCTCCGGGTTGCACGGCCTGATGCAGTCTGCGCTGCAGGCGCGGGCGACCTTCGATCGGGGCGTGCAGCAGGCGCTGCGGGCCGCGAACCTCCCCTCGCGGGAGGACATGGCCCAGCTGCGGCGTAAGCTCGACGAGCTCGAGTCCATGATCGACGGGCTCTCGGAGCGCGTCGGGCGCCCGCCGGAGAAGCGCGACGAACCGGGCGAATGACCGGATGCGCAGGATCGCGTTCTTCAACGAGAAGGGCGGCACCTGCAAGACGACCCTGTGCGTCCACCTCGCGGCGCACCTCGCCCGGCGCGGGCAGCGCGTCCTCGTCGTGGACCTCGACACCCAGGGGCACGCGGGCAAGTCGCTCGGGGTGGACGTGCGCGGCCTTTCACCTACCGTGCACGACTGGCTCCTCGACGACGCCCGGACGCCCTTCGAGGCGGTGGTGCGGCCGACGCCCGTCGCGGGCGTCGAGCTCGTGCCCGCCAACAAGGCGCTCGCCGAGCTGCCGGTGGCGCTCGCCGCCGCCCCCGACCGCGCCGATCGGCTCGACGCGCGGCTCTCGTCGATGCCGGCGCGCCACGACGTCGTGCTCCTCGACGCCCCGCCCTCGCAGTCGCTCGTGACCGAGAACGTGCTCCGCGCCGCGCGCGAGCTCGTGATCCCGGTGGCCCTCACCTACCTCGCCCTCGACGGCTGCGCCGAGGTGCTCCAGAGCCTCGATCGCCTCCGGAGCGCGCGCGGCCGCGCGCCGGCGCTGTCGCTGGTCATCCCGACGTTCCACCGCCGCACGCAGCTCGCCCGCGAGATCCTCGGGAAGCTGCGCGAACGGTTCCCGCAGGAGCTCTCGCGCACGGTGCTGAGCTTCTGCGTGAAGGTGGACGAGGCCCAGAGCCACGGGCGGACCGTGTTCGAGCACGCGCCGCGGTCGCAGGGGGCGCGGGAGCTCGCGAGGCTCGGGGACGAGCTGCTGGCGCGCGCGCCCATGGACGCGCCTCGGGGGGCCGAGGCGCGCGTCCGTTCGTCCTGAGCCGCGCTACTTCTTCGACAGCTCCTCGACCCGCTTCTCCAGCTCCTCGATCCGCTTGCCGATGTCGTCGAGCTGCCGCCGGACCTCGGACAGGTTGGACATGCCCTCGACGGCCGCGCGGACCCGCTCGTCCACCTTGCGCTGGACGGCGACCATCGCCTCCTGCGAGGCCTGCACGAGCTCGAGCGCGCGGTCGCGCGTGTCCTGCCCGCGCGTGAGGAGGCTCTGGACGCGCTGCTCGGCGGCGGCGCGCACCGCCTCGACGCGGCCCCGCAGCTCGGCCTGCGTGCCCTCGACGAGGCGCTGCGCGACCTCTCCGCCGTGGCGGATCATGTCCCGCAGCGTGGTCAGCCCCACCTTCGAGGTCTTCTTCTCCTCCTCGAAGATGATCTGGGCGAGCGTGACCGACGTGAGGTCTTCCTTGGTGCGGTTGTCGACGACCTTCACCTCGGCACCGCCCTTGATCATCTGGGCGATCTCGTCGAGGGTGACGTACCGCGACTCCTCGGTGTCGTAGAGTTTTCGGTTGGTGTACCGCTTGATCACCTTGGGCACACCCGCGCCCGCTGCTGCGCCAGCCTCGGGCGGGGGCGAGTCGGTCTCTTCTGTACGCTCGTCGGTCATCCCCGCATCCCCGGGCCGGAGTTCATGTAAGTGCGCGCAATCGGGGAATTCTTCTGCTTCGCGCCGACTGGTGTCAAGGCCGTTCGAGGTGTAACCTCGGTTTCCCGGACGGGGGCCGAATGATCGTCATCTGCACGGGCTGCCAAGCGAGGTTCCGGGTCGCCGACGAGCGGATCGGTCCGCGCGGCGCCAAGGTCCGCTGCACGCGGTGCCAGAACGTGTTCCTGGTGAAGCGCGAAGCCGCGCCCCCGCCGCCCGCCGTCGAGCTCGACCTCACGCCGGGGCCCGCGCGCTCCGCGCCGGCCCGCGATCCGTTCGCCGCCGCGCCGGGCCCGGTGGTCCCGTTCCCCGGAGCAGCGTCCCGCCCCGCGGGGCCGGCCGCGGATCCGTTCGTGGCCGCGGGCATCGGAGGCTTCGACGGCCCGCCCGCGCCGGTCGCGGATCCGTTCCTGCCGCCCGGGTCCAAGCAACCGAGCGTGAAGTTCCCGGCCAGCGAGCTCGGGCGGAGCGGCGTGCTCGGGGCGGAGGCGGTCCCCGGCCAGGATCCGTTCGCGGGCGCCGATCCCTTCGCCGGCGGCGCTCCGTCGGCGACGTGGAGCCAGAGCCTCCCCGTGACGGATCTCGCGCAGCTCCTCGGCGGGACCGGCGCGCCCGCCGCGGCCCTCACGCCTCCGCCGGTCGCTCCGGCCC
>JAEYOU010000694.1 GCA_023411405.1 Pseudomonadota bacterium
CGCCCTCGCCGGCGGCGAGCGCCGCGCCGCCCTCCCAGGGAGCCCGGGTCGAGGCCTTCCGCCCGGCGTGCGCGAGCTGGATGCCCGCCGCCGCGCCCTGCGCCTCGACGAAGCGCACCACGCGCGCGAGCGGCTCGATCTGCCCATCGTCCCAGAGCCCGAGATCCTCCGGCGTGATCCGCCCGCGGGCCTCCACGGCCGTCGCCTCCGCGAGCACCAGCCCCACCCCGCCGGCTGCGCGCGCGCCGAGGTGGACGAGGTGCCAGTCGTTCGCCCGCCCCTCGGCGGCCGAGTACTGGCACATGGGCGACATGGCGATCCGGTTGCGGAGCGTGACCGAGCGGAGCGAGAGCGGGGCGAAGAGGTGCATCTCCGAAGGAGA
The DNA here is from genome assembly GCA_023411405.1 of Pseudomonadota bacterium. Taxonomy (GTDB): domain Bacteria; phylum Myxococcota; class Myxococcia; order Myxococcales; family Anaeromyxobacteraceae; genus Anaeromyxobacter. Next base: position 383 of record JAEYOU010000694.1, read on the forward strand.
GCGCGCGCGGCCCGCCGGCGCAAGGCGATGGTGACGCAGGGACTCCGGACGGCGCCGCGCGCCCGCGCGGGTCGGGGCAGGCGGCGCCTCGTCCCGACGGCGTCAGCTCTTCTTCTGGCAGTTGAGCATCCATCGGATGCCGAACGCGTCGGTGACGGTGCCGAACTTCGCCCCCCAGAACGTGTCGTGCGGGGCCATCGTGACCTCCCCGCCGGCCGCGAGCGCGTCGAACTTCCGATCCAGGTCCGCCGGATCGTCGAGCTGCAAGCACACCTCCACGTTGCCATCGCGCGAGACCGGCTGGCCCGGCATCGTGTCGCTGATCATGAAGGCGCCGCCGCCCACGCGGAGCATCGCGTGCATGACGCGGTTCCTGTCCGGCGGGGCGCACTCGGTCCCCGGGGCCTCGCCGAAGCGCATGATGGCGCCGTCCACCTTGGCGCCGAGTGCCCGCTCGTAGAGCTGGATCGCCTGCTCCGCGGTGCCGTTGAAGAAGAGGTACGGGTTGAGCTGGGTGATGGCCATCGAGGCCTCCTGGAGTTGCGGGGGCAAGCGCTCCCGGTGTCGCTCCATGGGACGGCGCGAGCGGCGCTGGATCATCGGCGCCCGGCGCGGAGCCCCCATCGAGGCCCCGCGTCACCCCCGGAACGCTCACCGGCGGGGAGCGCCCTCGTCGCTGGCCCGGGCCACCAGCTCGATCGGCCAGCGCTCCTGGATCGGCGGCGGCTTCCGCCGGGCGTCCCCCGCTGCGAGCCGCGCCAGCAGGGCCTCGGCGAGCCGCTGCCCGAGCGGGCGGTACGCGACGCGGTAGCCGGTGAGCTGCGGCGAGAGGTACTCGGACAGCTCTCCGGTGAGCACGCCGCCCGACACGGCGAGGTCGCGCCCCGGACGCAGGCCGAGCTCGCTCAGCCGCCGGTACGCGCCGATGGCCATGCAGTCGCTCTGGAAGAGGATGGCGGTGGGGCGCCGGGGCGCGGACACCTCGAGCGCCGCTTGCGTGATCCGGTAGCCGCCGCGCTCGGAGAGCTCGTCGCGGTAGACGAGCCGCGCCGGCGTCCGGAGGCCCTGCGCCTGGAGCGCGTGCCGCCACGCCTCGAGGTAGACGTGGCCCTGCATGGCGTCGTCGGCGGGGACGCCGATGGCGATCCGCCGGTGCCCGAACCCGACGAGCCGCGCCACCGCCGCCTGCGCGCCGGCCTCGAAGTCGAGGTCCACCCAGGGGTGCACGCCGCCGGAGCGGCTCCGTCCGAAGGCGACGAAGGGGAACCTCTTCTCGGCGACGTACGCGAGGCGCGGATCGTCGCCGCGCGTGCCCGCGAGGATGAGCCCGTCGACCGCGCGGCGCTCCACCATGCGCCGCACCTGCCCGAGCTCGGTCTCGTCGGAGCGGCCCTGCACGAGGACGAGGTCGAGCGCCTCGGGGGTGAGCACCGACTGGATCCCATCCGCGAGCGGGAAGAAGAGCGACAGCGTGTAGCTCTCCTCGGGACCCTTCGCCGGGAGCAGGAGGCCGACGGTGCTGGACCGGCCCTGCCGGAGGCTCCGGCCCGCCGCCTGCGGCGCGTACCCGAGCCGCGTCGCGGTGGCGACCACGCGCCGGCGCGTCGCGGCGCTCACCTCGGCGCTACCGTTCAGCGCGCGCGAGACGGTCGCGATCGAGAGGTTGAGGTGGTGGGCCAGCTCGCGGATGCCCAAGGGGCCTTCCCTCCGCGCGCGAGTCTACTCCCGTTCCGAGCGCCGCTGGGCCTTGCCGACGGGCTCCCCCTCCGGCACGAGCTGCCGGAAGAGGCTCGACTCGCGGCGGAAGAAGCCCTCGGTGTGGAACGACTCGTCGAGCCCGAGCAGCTCGTAGTCGAGGTGGTGGACGAGCTCGTGGAGCAGCGTGCGGAGGAACGTCCGGAACGCGACCACCCTGCCCTTCCGCGCCGTCCGCATCCAGACACGGATCGCCGGCGGCCCGTCGTCACCGGGCTCCGGCACGTACAGCCCGTGCAGCTCGTGCGTCGCCGCGCGCGGCCGGACGGCGTGGATCTCGAGCCGCGGCGGCCGGACGCCGAGGGCGCGGCAGAGCCCCGCCGCCACCGCGAACGCGCTCCGCGCGACCGCCTCCCCGTCGTCGTCCACGAGCGCCTGCCGCAGCGCCGCGACGGCGGGGTGCAGCTGCGCGGCGCCGGGCACGGCGATGGCCGGGAGCTCGTCGCTCTTCCGGTAGGTGGCCTGCCCGCGGCGGGTCAGGCGCCGGTAGTACGCGAACGGCACGGGAGGTTCCGCATGAGAGTATTACGCGGGGTGGGGGACCCGCGCGAAAGCGCGGGGGAGGGGGCGGAAGCCCCCTCCTCGCTGGGTTCTAATTCATGAACGCCGGCGGCCGGACCTCGATCCCCTCGATCGGCTGACGCCCGGAGAACCCCTCCTCGAGCCCGTGCCAGTGGCTGACCGCCGGCTCCCCGAACTGCCAGCAGAGGAACACGGGCTCGTCGTCCTGCACGGCGTAGAAGTCCACGAGCCCCGCCTCGAGGTCCTTCACGAGACACCCCATCCCGTTCATCCGCTCCACGGCCGCGGTGATCTCGGCCGCGAGCGCGACGAGGCGGCGCGCGTCCTCCTCCCGCCCGGCCGGGGGCTCCACGCGCTCCTGGAGGAGCTCCAGCGCCAGGCTGGCGCCGAAGGACTCCATGAGCGGGGCCAGCTCTGCGCGGACGCGCGCGACCCGGCCGAACTCGATCTCGAGGGCCCCGACCAGCCCGTTCGCCTCCTCGACGGTGAAGAACCGAGGGCCTTCTTCCATGGGCGGAAACCTTAGCATGTCCGTGTTATAAGCGCGGCCCCGGCCGCGGGCGGCTGCAGCGCCCGGCCGGCTTCCGGCGCGGGGCGAGAGCCCCCGGACAACCAGGACTTCGACAGTGCTCGAGACGGTCAGCAGAGGGTTCAAGGCGGCCCGGAACAAGCTCCAGGGCCGCGCCGAGATCACCGCCGACGTGGTGGACGACGCGCTGCGCGACATCCGCGTCTCGCTCCTCGAGGCGGACGTCTCGTTCGAGGTGGTGAAGCGGTTCGTCTCGCGCGTCCGCGAGAAGGCGGTCGGCGAGGTGGTGGACGTCAAGGTCCGCACCGAGAAGGGGCAGCTCCGGGTCACCCCGCAGGACCACTTCGTCAAGATCTGCCACGACGAGCTCGAGGCCCTCATGGGCCCGGTGGACACGTCGCTGCGCGGAGGTGAGAAGGGCCGCCCGGCCGGCGTGATGATGATCGGCCTCCAGGGCTCGGGCAAGACGACCACCGCCGGCAAGATCGCGAACCGCTACCTCAAGGAGGGCAAGAAGCCGCTCCTCGTCGCCGCCGACGTCTACCGCCCCGCCGCCGTGGATCAGCTGAAGATCCTCGGCCAGCAGCTCGGCGTCCCCGTCTTCCACGAGGCGGGCCTCTCCCCGCCGGAGCTCTGCCGCCGCGCCCTCGAGCTCGCGCAGAAGGACAAGCAGCAGGTCGTCATCTACGACACCGCCGGCCGCCTCGCCATCGACGAGGCGCTGATGGCGGAGCTCGAGGAGATCAAGCGGGCGGTCGCGCCGGAGAACGTGCTCCTCGTCGCCGACGCGATGATCGGTCAGGACGCGGTCAAGACGGCGGCCGAGTTCGACCGGCGGCTCTCGATCGACGGCTTCATCCTCACGAAGCTCGACGGCGACGCGCGCGGCGGCGCCGCCCTCTCCATCAAGGAGGTCACGGGCAAGCCCATCAAGTTCCTCGGCATGGGCGAGACCCTCGACCGCCTCGAGGAGTTCCGGCCCGAGGGGCTCGCCTCCCGCATCCTCGGATTCGGCGACATCGTCGGCCTGGTCAAGGACTTCGAGCAGCACGTCGACGAGGAGCAGGCCGAGGCCGACGCGCAGAAGATCCTCTCCGGCCAGTTCACGCTCGAGGACTTCGTCAACCAGATCCGCCTCGTGCGGAAGATGGGCCCGCTCGGCGAGCTGATGGAGAAGTTCCCGCTGTTCGGGGAGCTGCCGGAGGGGTTCCAGTTCGACGACTCCGCGCTGACGCGGATCGTGGCGATGGTCGACTCGATGACGCCGTCCGAGCGGCAGCGCCCGGACTCGATCACCGACGGCCGCGTGCGCCGGATCGCGAAGGGCTCCGGCCGGACCGAGAAGGACGTCCGCGACCTGCTCAAGCAGTACACGGCGATGCGCGGGGTGATGAAGCAGATCGGCGACGCGCCGGGCCTGCTCTCCCGCCTCCCGGGCGTGAAGCAGCTCATGCAGCTCCGCAAGCTGCAGGGCAAGGGGATGGACGACGTGCTCGGCCCGGACGCCGCCGCCGTCGAGCGCGCGATGCAGGGCGGGATGGGCATGGACCCCCGCGCGATGGCGCAGGCCGCCGGGCTGCCGAAGGGCTACACGCCGCCCATGTCCGCCGGCGCGATGGCGCGCGCGCGCATGATGGGCTACGCGCCCGAGCCGATCTCGGTCGAGTCGAAGAAGGAGCGGGAGGCCCGGGCCAAGAAGCGGAAGGCCGAGCGCCAGGCGCGCAAGAAGGCGCGGAAGCGGAACAAGCGGTAGCGGGAGGGGGACCCTCGCGCTCTCGCCAGAGGCCCGAAGCCTGATGCCCTAGAGCCTCGAGTGCTGCCGGCGCATAAGATCCCTGGATGACCACGCCCTTCCGCCCCCGCCTGGTCCCCTGCGAGCTCCAGGAGGTGACCTGCGACGACGGCGAGCGGCTGGTCGTCCTCCGCGACCCGACCGGCGTCGCGGGCGAGGGGCTCGGGCTCTCGCCCGGGGCGTTCTGGGTGGCGGCGCAGCTCGACGGGACGCGCACCCCGACCGAGCTCCTGCAGCACGCGAAGACGAGCGGGGCGGCGCTCGGCGCGGCGGAGCTCTCGGCGCTCCTCGACGCCCTGGCGGAGGCAGGCTTCCTCGAGGGTCCGACCCGCGAGGTGCAGCGCGAGCGCTCCCTGCGCGAGTACCGGGCCCAGCCGGCCCGCCCACCGTCCTGCGTCGGGTCCGTCTATCCCGCGGAGCCAGGCGCCCTGCGCGCCGCGCTCGACGGGTGGCTCGAGCTGGGCGGAGGGCGCGGCGGCGGTCCCCCACCGGACGGCGCAGCGGCCGCGCTCCCGGCCGGGCCGGTGCGGCTCATCGTGGCGCCGCACATCGACTACGCGCGCGGGGCGGCGGGGTACGCGCAGGCGTACCGCGCCCTCGCCCGCACCGACGCCGACCTGTTCGTCGTCTTCGGCACCGCCCACGCGACCCCGCCGCACCCGTTCACCCTGACCCGGCTCGACCACGACACGCCGCTCGGCCCCGTCCCCACCGACCGCGCCGCCCTCGCGCGCCTGCTGGCGGAGCTGGGCGAGGCCGAGCTCCTCGGCGACGAGCTCGCCCACCGCGACGAGCACTCGATCGAGCTGCAGGTGGTCGTGCTCCGGCACCTCGTCCGGCGGCCGTTCACGGTGCTGCCGGTGCTCTGCTCGAGCCTCTCCGAGGCGGTCGATCCGGACGCCGCCACGGCACGGTTCCTGGGAGCGCTCGGGCGCGCGGTGGCCGGCCGGAGCGTCTGCTACGTCGCCGGCGCGGACCTCGCGCACGTCGGCCCGCTGTACGGC
>JAEYOU010000712.1 GCA_023411405.1 Pseudomonadota bacterium
GGGCCGCGGCGCGGACGCGCTCCTGCGCCAGACCGCGAGCAGGCGCGGCATCCAGGCTTCGAGCGCTCGCCGAACGTCGTCCGCCACCGGCGCGTCTTCTACCCGCCCACCGGGATCTTGACCACCGTCTTCCGCACCAGGACCGCCGGCCCGGCGGAGAGGCCGGTGAGGTGCGCGTCTGCCGGGAAGAGCAGCGCGGCCGCGCCGGCCGCGAGCCTCAGGACGCCGCCCGCGGCCGCAGGCGCGTAGAAGATCACGTCCGCCCCCGGCGTCCGGTCCTCCTCGACCGCCAGCGTCGCGGCCTCGGCCACCTCGACGAGCTCCGCGCCCGCGAGGACGAGCTGCAGGTCCACGTGGGCCCGGTGCGACTCCCAGCGCCCGTCCTCTCGCGCGCGCGTCGTGTACACCTGCTCCATCGCGTGCACGCCGCCGCCGAGCTCGATCCGCACGGTCTCGCCGGTGGGCATCGCGAGGAGCCGCGCCTGCGCGGCGCTGCCGGGCGTACCGATCTCCGCCGCGTAGGCGAGCGCCGCGGCGAAGGCGGAGGTCTGCGGCGCCTGCGCGCGGACGGTCGAGAGGGAGCCGAAGATGGCCATGGGCCGGGGATTGTAACCGCGGCGGCGGAGGCGGCGCGCCGGAGATCGCTTCTGCTCGAATCCAGCGAGAAGCCGGGTGCGGGACCGGGCGCGGGTTCGACTCGAGCTCGGAGGCGCGCTCCCCCGCCCTAATGATGGAACAAGCGCAGCCCCGAGAACGCCATCACCATCCCGTACTCGTCCGCCGCGCCGATGACGAGGTCGTCGCGGACGGAGCCGCCGGGCTGCGAGACGTAGCGCACGCCGCTCTGGGCGGCGCGGTCGACGTTGTCCCGGAACGGCAGGAAGGCGTCGGACGCGAAGCTCACGCCCTGGAGGCCGTCGAGCCACCTGCGCCGCTCGGCGGCGGGGAGCCGCGCCGGCGCGCGCGTGAAGCAGGCGAGCCAGGCCCGCTCCTCCGCGGGCGAGAGCCCCTCCTCGAGGAACAGGTCGATGGCGTTGTTCCGCTCCGGGCGGCCGAGGTCGGGCCGGAACGGCAGCTCGAGCACGGCGGGGTGCTGGCGCAGCCACCAGCGGTCGGCCTTGGCGCCCGCGAGCCGGGTGCAGTGGACGCGCGACTGCTGGCCGGCGCCGATGCCGATCGCCTGGCCCTCGGCCGCGAAGCAGACGGAGTTCGACTGGGTGTACTTGAGGGTGACGAGCGCGAGGAGGAGGTCGCGGCGGGCGCCGTCCGGGAGGTCCTGGGCCTTCGTCACGATCTTCGCGAGGTGCTCCGGGCCGGGGACGACCGCGTTGCGCCGCTGCTCGAACGTCACCCCGAACACCTCGCGGGACTCGGTCGCGGGCGGCTCCCAGGCCGGGTCGATCTCGAGGACGCAGTAGCTCCCGCCGCGCTTCGACCGGAGCAGCTCGAGCGCCGCCGGCTCGTAGCCCGGGGCGATGACGCCGTCGGAGACCTCGCGCTTGAGGAGCGCCGCCGTGGGGACGTCCACGACGTCGGAGAGCGCGGCGAAGTCGCCGAACGACGAGAGCCGGTCGGCGCCGCGGGCGCGAGCGTACGCGGTCGCGAGGGGGGAGAGCACGACGTCGTCGGCGAACGAGGCGCGCCGGACGGCCTCGCCCATCGGGACGGCGACGGCCGCGCCGGCCGGGCTCACGTGCTTGAACGAGGTGGCCGCGGGGAGGCCGACGGCGCGCCGCAGCTCGCGCACGAGCTGCCAGGCGTTGAGCGCGTCGAGCAGGTTGATGTAGCCCGGCGCGCCGTTCAGGACGCGGAACGGGAGCGCGCCGGCGCCCTCCGGGACGAGGACGCGGGCCGGGGTCTGGTGCGGGTTGCAGCCGTAGCGGAGCGGGAGCTCTCGCCGCGTGGGATCGTTCTCGGACATGCGGCTGCAGATACCACGGGCGACGTCACGCCAGATCGAAGACGAGCAGCTCCGCCCCATCGGCCGCGCGGCCCGTGAGCTTCAGCAGCCGTTCGTCCGAGACCGCCGCCCCGTCCCCCGCGGAGAGCGACACGCCGTTCAGCTCCACCGCGCCGCGCGCGACCTGGACCCAGGCGTGCCGTCCCGGCGCGAGCGGGTGCTCCACCGCCTGCCCGTCCGCGAGCAGGGTGGCGAAGACGCGGGCGTCCTGATGGACCGTGGTCGAGCTGTCGGCCCCGTCGGGCGCGGCCACGAGGCGCAGCCGGCCGCGCCGCTCCTCGGCCGGGAACGCCCTCTGCTCGTACGAGGGCCGGTGGCCGGGCCGGTCGGGGAGGAGCCAGATCTGGAGGAGGTGCACTGGCTCGGTCGCCGACGCGTTGAACTCGGAGTGCCGGATCCCGGTCCCCGCGCTCATCCGCTGCACCTCGCCGTTGCGCAGCTCGCCGCCGCCGCCGCTCGAGTCACGGTGGGCGAGCGCGCCCGAGAGCACGTAGGTGAGGATCTCCATGTCCCGGTGGCCGTGCGTGTCGAAGCCCTGGCCGCCCTGGACCACGTCCTCGTTGATGACGCGCAGCGCCCGGAAGCCCATCTGCGCCGGGTCGAAGTAGGACGCGAAGGAGAAGGTGTGGCGGGTGTCGAGCCAGCCGTGGTCGAGGTGGCCCCGCTCGTCGGACCTGCGGATCGTGATCATGGGTTCCTCCGTGAGAGAGGAACCTAAGGGCCGGGCGCGCCAGGTCGATGCCATGCATGTGGCGTCACGAGCACGGCCGGCGCGGTCCACGCGGATCCACGCGGCGGTCCGGGCGGCCAGCGGGCGGCCGAGCGTCTGCTCCGGCGCGGCGCGCGGAGGAGAGCCGCCCCCCGGGAGAAAGCCACCGAAGGCGGGCGGCGGGCACGCGTGGTACCTTGCCCGGCCATGCGCACACCCCGCCTGCTCGCCCTCCCCTTCCTCGTCCTCGCCCTGGCCGCGTGCAAGAAAGCGCCGGCGCCGGAGCGGTTCATCGCCGGCGACACGGCCATGGCCGTCGTCGTCCCCTCGCTCGCGTCCTTCGCCGCGCAGGGCGCGGACGTGCTCGACACCGCCGCGACCTTCCCCGGCGGCCAGAACGTGAACGACCTCCGGGCCGTCGTCGAGTCGCGCCTCGGGTTCGACCTCTTCGACACGGAGTCGCTCGCCCGGGCGGGCTTCGATCCGAAGCGCGGCGCCGCCATCGGGTTCCGGATGGACGAGGGGGGCCAGCCGGAGATGATCGCCGCCCTCCCCGCCGGGAACGGGAAGCAGCTCACGGAGACGCTCGACGCGCTCGCAAAGGACCGGCTCCAGCTTCCGGCGCGCACGGTCGAGGGGGACGTCGTGAAGTGGGGGCCGGAGGGCGGGCCGGCCCTGCTCGCGTACGCGATCGAGGAGAAGACCGCCGTCGTCGCCTCCGGCGCGACCGCGCTCGAGCTCGTGCAGGCCGCGCGGAAGGTGCCGAAGGACGGCCACCTCGGCACGAAGCCGGACTACAAGGCCGCGCTCCAGGCGGCGGGCGCCGGCCAGGCCGTGGTCTGGTACTTCTCCTCGCAGGGTCCGATGTTCGAGGTGCCCCAGCTCGCGTCGATGCGGGAGATGTTCAAGCGAGGGCTCGCGCTCGGCCTCAGCGGCGCGAAGGATCGGGTGGCCTTCACCATGGGCATGCCCCTCGACGACGCCTCCCCGTTCGCGAAGATGGGCAAGGCCGACGCGAGCCCGCTGGTCGCGCGGCTCGATCCGAACTCCAACTGGGTGGCGCGGAGCGACACGGACGCGGCCACCACGTTCGAGCTCCAGCGGCCGATGCTGCGCAACCTGCTCGAGTCGATGGGCGCGCCGGACGAGTTCCGGAAGGCCGTGGACGGCGCGTTCGGCGCGATCTCCGGCGGCACCGCGCTGTCCGTGAGCGTGGTCCCGGTCGAGGGCGGCGCGCCGTCGATCCGCGAGGCCCCGCTCGCCTTCTTCCGGCTGGAGCTCCTCGTCGGCATCAAGGACGCCGCCCGGACGAAGGAGGCCATCCGGGCCCTCGTGAAGGAAGGCCCGAAGCGGCCGCCCGGCGAGGAGCTGGACCTGAGCGGCGACGGCCCGTGGACCTTCCCGGCCGCCGGCGGCGAGGTGGGCGTGGCCGTGGAGGACGCGCAGCTCCTGCTCGTCGCCGGCCCGAAGGGCTCGCTGAAGGCGCTCGGCGCGCGGAGCGGCACCACCTTCGAGCCCCCCACCGCCACCGCGACCCAGGCGTTCCGGGGCTCGATGGGCGGCATGTACATCGACGTCCCGAAGCTGGCCGGGGCCCTGAAGGTGATCCCGGCCGCGGCCTTCGGCGACGATCCGCAGGGCACGGTGCTGCACGCCAACGTGCAGAAGGTCGCGTCGGTGCTCTCGCGGTTCACGGCCGTCTCCGTCTCGGCCGACGTGAAGGACGAGACCTATCGCGGCGCGCTGGTGATCGAGGTCGCGCCGCCGCCGGCGAAGTGACGGCCCGGGCCCGATCGCTCGGCGTCAGGGCCGCGCGAGCGACGCGTCCTCGCCCTCGCGCAGCGCGCCCACGACGAGCGCGATCCCGCGCTCCAGCGCGGGCGCGAGCGCGGGCCCGTAGTACGTCCGCTCCGGATGCTCCTGGGTGCCGCCCGACCGCGCGGGCTCGTCCACGTAGCCGAGGTAGCCGTCCGCGAGCGAGACCACCTCGGCGTCCGGTCCGGCCAGCGCGCGCCAGCGCGCGGCCAGGCCGTGCATCACCTCGCCCGGGACGTGGACGAGGAGCACCGGCCCGAGGCGCAGCGCCGACACGCGCGCCTCGGCCGGGAGGAGCCCGTTCACGACGTTCGTCGCCGCCGCGCGGAGCGGCCG
>JAEYOU010000056.1 GCA_023411405.1 Pseudomonadota bacterium
GCCTTGGCGCGCGCGCCCCGGCGCGGACCTCGTAGCTCCCCGCGCCGAGGCGCACCCCTCCCCTCCGATCGGCTCAGGCCCGGCGCCCGCGCGCGCGGCGGACCACGTCGCGAGCGCGGTGCGCCCACGTCTCTCCCCCAACGAGGAGGAAGAAGTGACGAGGCGTCTGCTCGTCCTCAACGGCTCGATCCGGGGCCGCGAGGGCAACACCGCGGAGCTGCTGGACATCGCCGTGCGGCGCGCGCCGCCCGGGATCGAGGCGCGCACGGTCGAGCTCGCGACCTACGACGGGACGGTCGAGGCGCTCGCGGACGAGCTCCGCGCGGCCCACGGGTTCCTCGTCGGCACGGGCGTGTACTGGGGCTCCTGGGGCTCTCCGCTCCAGCGGTTCCTCGAGGTGATGACCGCGTTCGAGAGCTCCGAGCCGTTCGTGGGGAAGCCGGTCGGGGTCGCGGTCACGATGGACTCGGTCGGGGGCTTCGACGTGGCCGAGCGGCTCCTCGGCGTGTTCTCGACGCTGGGCTGCTTCGTCCCGCCGCTCACCATGATCGTCGTCTCGCGGCTCGCGACGGAGCTGGGCGGCGTCGCCGGCCACGAGGACGTCTGGCAAGCGGAGGACGCGGACACGCTGATCCACAACCTGGCGCTGGCCTTGGACGCCGCGGCGATGCCGTGGCGCTCGTGGCCCATCGAGCGCGCCCGGACGATCGCGGGGCCGTACCCCGCCGCGGGGCCCCTGCACCTCGGCGCCCCGAGCTTTCTCCGGCGCTACGCCGGCACCACTCCCCGGTCCCCGTGACGGAGCACCGCCACGCACGGAGGGCCTGCACCCGGCGGTCCGGAGGTTCACATGTTCGACGTCCACCCTCGCGCCGGCCCGCCGGCCGCGGCGCCCTCGAGAGACCTGGACCTCGCCGACGGCCTCACCCGCGAGCTCATGCCCGCCGTGTGGGCCCTCGGCGTGAGCTGCAGCGCGCTGCGGCTCCCCACCGACCTGACCCGCCGGGAGCGCGCGCTCCTCGGCGCCGTCGAGCAGGGGCTGGGGCGCATCGTCCGCGTCCTCTCCGCCGGGCACGAGCTCGTCGTCGCCGAGCGCGAAGGAGCGCCCCCGCTCGATCGCGGCCCCGCGCGCCTGGCGGAGATCTGCGACGACGCCGTCGCCCAGCTCGAGGAGGCGGGGATCGCCCTCGCGCTGCGCCGGACGCACGACGGCGTCGGCGAGGGCAGCTGGGACGCGGAGCGGCTCGCGCATGCGGTCTCCCACCTCCTGGAGTGCGCGGCGGCCGCCGCGCCGCCCGAGGCCCCCGAGGTCCGCCTGCACGCGACCGACAGCGGGGGCGACGTGCGCCTCGTGATCGAGCGGGCGATGGAGCCCGCCGGCGAGGAGGCCGGCGTCGACGTCGAATGGGGAGCGGAGCTCGACGGCGCGCGAGAAGGCGGCGTCGGCGCGGCGCTCGCACGATCCGTCATCGTCGGGCACGGGGGGACCCTGGCGCGCTTCGCCGCGGGCGGCACCGTCGCCTACGTCGCCGTCCTCCCGCGGCGTCCGCCCGGGGAGCTCGCCTGATCGCGCCGCTCGCTCCGCCCGTTCCTCTCGCCGCTCGCCCGCGCCCGCCCAGGGCCCCGCGAGCCGCTTCACTCCACGAGGAGGTTCGACATGAAGAAGCTCGTCGGTCCCGCGGGGACCGTCCTCGTCATCGGCGCGGGCGGCGGCGTCGCGCGCGCCGTCCTCGCGCTGCTCTCCGGGACGCGCCTCGGCCGGTCCCTCGCCGCGCGCGTCGGGGAGCTCCTGCTCCTGGACGCCGAGCCCGCGAAGGGGACGATCCCCGCGGGCGCGCGGGAGCTCATGCCCGCGCGCATCCGGAGCGCGTCGCAGCTCGCGCGCGTGATCGAGGAGTACAGGGTCGATCAGGTCGTCGACCTCTCCAGCCTCGACACCCTGGAGTCGGCGCGGGCGTGCGACGCGGCCGGAGCGGCGTATCTGGACACCAGCATCGAGCGCTGGCCCGACGCTCCCCCTCGCCCCTGGCAGGCGCAGGTCTTGGCCGCCCTGCCGCCCGCCCGCCCTGCGCTCCGCCGCACGAGCGCCCTCGTCGGGAGCGGGATGAACCCGGGGATCGTCAACGCGCTCGTCTTCGCCGGGATGGAGGCGCTCGCGCGCCGCGCCGGCGTGGCGCCCGACCCCGAGGCGCTCGCCCTCCACGCCGTGCTCGTCACCGAGGACGACACCGCGTTCGAGGAGGCGCTGCCGCCGCCCGGCGTCTTCCCGATGACCTGGAACCCCGTGCTCTGCCTGGAGGAGCTCCTCCTCCCGGAGGCGATCTACGCCGCGCGCGGCCGGATCGCCGGACTCGGCCACGCGCCGCCGGAGGCCTGGTACCGCGCCCGGTGCGGGGACCGCACCATCGACGGGTTCGTCGTGCCGCACGAGGAGGTGCTGACGCTCGCGGCGCGGCTGCCGGGCGTGGAGCTCGGGTTCGTGTACCGCCTTCCGCCGGCGGCGCGGATGGCGCTCGCGGCCGCGCCGGAGCGGCGCCGCCCCGGCGACTGGCGCGTCCACCGCATGTTCCC